>NZ_RZSR01000475.1:0-4498 GCF_004023265.1 Mesorhizobium sp. M1A.F.Ca.IN.020.06.1.1 | reverse complement strand
GGGCGGGGGGCGTTGGGGAGCCGCCGGTCACCAGGCAAGGGCCCATCTAATCAGAAAATGCATAGGCCCTTATATGATCATGCCAGCATTTTTCGCTCTTGGGAACTGGTTTCGGCATAAAATTCAAGATCGTACGCCCAAAGGTGCACGTTCTAATGATTTGCACGCCGGCGCTGCGACAGGAACCAGATCGGCACGCCCGCGTCATAAAGACAGGTTTCTGTCGTAACCCGGGAGTGAAGTCGATGGTCCGGCTCTTCGTTGTCGCTGCCGTGGCGTTCGCGCTCGCATGCAGCGGAGCTCAGGCGGCCAGGCTTGACCTCGACGCGGTCAATCAGGCGCAATTCAGCGAGGGCGAGCCGAAGGACGTCAGTCCGATGCTTCTCAAGGCGCAGATCCTTCTCGATCGCGCCCGCTTCTCGCCGGGCCTGATCGACGGTCGCCTCTCCGACAATTTTGCCAAAGCCGTGGCGGCGTTCCAGGCGGCCAACGGACTGGCTTCCGACGGCAAGCTCACACGCGAGACCTGGGACAAGCTGACGGCGGGCTCCGCCGAGCCGGTTCTGGTGACATATGAGGTCACGGTCAAGGACGTGCGCGGCCCCTTTACCAGGCGCATCCCCACCCGCCTGGAGCGGATGGCTAGTCTGAAGCGCCTCGGCTATCGCAATGCGCGGGAGAGGCTGGCCGAGCGTTTCCACATCAGCGAACAATTGCTGAAGACGCTAAACCCGCGCGTCGGGTTCCGGAAGGCAGATGTGAGCCTCGTAGTGCCCGATCTCGGACGGGGCGACGCCCCGGCGGAGATCGAGACCATCGAGGTCGACAAGGCATCCCGCCAGGTCCGCGCGCTCGATCCATCAGGCAAGCCGGTTGCGGTCTATCCGGCCTCGATCGGCAGCGAGGAAAAGCCGGCGCCGAGCGGCGCCGCGGAGGTCAAACGCGTGGTGCGCAATCCGACCTATCACTACAATCCGAAATTCGCCTTCAAGGGGGTCAAGAGCAAGCGGCCCTTCACCATCGCCAAGGGACCGAACAATCCGGTGGGATCGGTCTGGATCGATCTCTCGATCGAAAGCTATGGCATCCACGGCACGCCGGATCCCGGCAAGATCGGCACGACCTACTCGCATGGCTGCATCCGGCTGACCAACTGGGATGCCGAAGACCTCGCCGCCATGGTCAAGCCGGGCACGAAAGTCGAGTTCAAGGACGAGACGGCGCAGGACGGGCAGGCGCAGTAAAAACGCCGGGAGGAGCGAGCCGCCAAGGCGGGATCGCTGCATAAGCCTAATTTATCGTTACCCCTAGTTTTTCAGAACGTTACACGGCCTTCCGTCGCCTGTAGCTTCGGCGGCGCGCTTTTGAAAACGATCTGGAATTGGTGGTTCGATGCAAGCACATGCGAGAGTGGTGATCGTCGGCGGAGGATGCGTCGGCGCCGGCATCCTTTACGGCCTGGCCAAGCGCGGCTGGACCGACGTTGCGCTGCTCGAGCGGACCCAGCTTACGGCCGGCTCCACCTGGCATGCGGCGGGCCTGATCCCGTCCTATACCCGCAACATCAATGTCGGCCGCATGATCAAGAAGACCATCGAGATCTATGAAGGGCTGGAGGCCGAAACCGGCCAGCCGGTCGGCTGGCACAAATGCGGCCAGCTGCGCATCGCCAACAGCCGCGGCCGGCTAGACGAATTCAAGAGTTATATGAGCGTGGCCGACGTCCAGGGCATGCGCGCTGAGTTGCTGACGCCGGGCGAAGCGAGGCAGCTGGCGCCGCTGCTCGACAACGACCACATGCTGGGCGCGCTTTATCATCCCGATGACGGCCATATCGCGCCGGCCGATGTGACCATCGCCATGGCCAAAGGCGCGCGGGATCTGGGTGCCAAGGTGTACTTGAACACCGAGGTCACCGGCTTCAGGCGCACGCCCGGCGGCGAATGGCTCGTCCAGACTAACAAGGGCGACATCACCTGCGAGCACGTGATCTCCGCGACCGGCAATTATGCGCGCCAGACCGGCGCGCTGCTCGGCCTCGATATCCCGGCGATCCCGATCCTGCATCAGTACTGGATCACCGAAGTGGTGCCGGAAATCGTCGAGCGGAAAAGGCAGGGCCGCCCCGAAATGCCGATCCTGCGCGACGAAGGGTTCGAGGGCTATCTGCGCGAAGAAGGCGACGGGCTGATGTTCGGGCCTTACGAGCGCACGGCGAACCTGAAACTGTTCGCCGAGGACGGCGTCCCTTCCTGGTTCGGCGCCGACCTCGTCGAAGAAGATTTCGAGGCGGTGTCGTGGAACTGGGAGCAGGCTCTGCAGCTGGTGCCGGCGCTGGGGCGCGTCGGAATCAAGGCCAATGTGCGCGGACCGTTCCAGATGACCGCGGACGAGCTTCCCTTGATGGGGCCGGCCTGGAGCCTGCCCAATGTCTGGCTAGCCGAAGGCGTGCCAGGCGGCATCCTGTGGGGCGGCACGATCGGCTATTACCTGTCGGAACGGATCGTCGAAGGCGGCAACAGCCTCGACACCTCGGATCTCGATCCGCGCCGCTTCGGCGACTACGCCAACAAGGCCTGGACGCGCGAAAAGGTCCGGGAGGCCTGGGGCACACATGCGGAGCAGAAATATCCGGGACAGGACATGCCCGCCGCCCGGCCGCAGAAGACCGCGCCTTCCTATGACAGGCTGACCGAGCTCGGCGCGGTCTGGGGCGTGCTCAATGGCTGGGAGATGCCCAATTGGTTCGCGCGCGACGGCGTCGAAGCCAAGGACCAGTATAGCTGGCGATGGACGCCGAAGGGGAACCTCGTGGCCGAGGAAGTCCAGGCGGTGCGCACTGCCGTCGGCCTGGTCGAGATGACGCCCATGACCAAGTTCGAGGTGTCCGGACCGAACGCGGCCGCCTGGCTGGACAGGATCATCGCCAATCGCTTGCCGGCGGTCGGAAAGGTGACGCTGGCGCATCACCTCACTGCGGGCGGCGGCGTGCAGGCGGAGTACATGGTGGCGCGGCTCCGAGAAGACCTGTTCTACCTCATCTCGACGCCGCGCGCCGAGCGCTGGAATTTCGACGATCTCTCAAGGCTGCTGCCCGCCGACGGCAGCATATCACTGAAGAACGTCACCAACGATCGCGGCTGCTTCACCGTCGTCGGGCCCAAGGCACGCGAAGTGCTGCAGCCGCTAACCGAGATCGATCTTTCGAACGAAAAGTTCCCGTGGTTCAGCGTGGCGACCGGCAGCGTCGCCCTGGCCAGCGACGTGCGGCTGCTGCGCGTCAACTATGAGGGCGAGCTCGGCTGGGAACTCTATCACCCGCTGTCCTATCAGCGGCAGCTGCTGGATGCCATCCTCAAAGAGGGCGAGAAGCACGGCATGCGGCTTGTCGGGCTGCATGCGCTGGAGTCGCTCAGGCTCGAAAAATCTTATCGCGCCATGTATCGCGACATGAACCCTGAGCTCAACGCTCTGGAGAGCGGGCTCGAGCGCTTCATCCGCCTCGACAAGGGCGATTTCGTCGGCCGCGAGGCGGTGCTGAAATACAAGGCGAGGAACGACCAGCGCCGGTCGGTGACGCTCAAGATCGAAACCGACGGCGCGAGCACGCTTGCCTCCGAGGGCCTTTATAGCGACGGCGAACTTGTCGGGCGCATTACGTCGGGCGGCTACGGCTATGCGCTCGGCCATGACGTGGCGCTGGCCCTTCTGCCGGAGCGTCTGAGCAAGCCCGGCACCAAGCTCGAGGTCGCCATTTTGGGAGAATGGAAGATCGCCGAGGTGATCGCGGACTCGCCTTACGATCCGACCTCGGCCAGGGCGCGTATGTGATGCGCGTCGATCGGATCAACGTCTATTCGGCGCAGCTGCCCGTCAAAGGCGGCGTCTACCGCATGGCCAGCGACGACGTGGAGTCGCTGGACTCGACGCTTGTCGAGATCGTGACCGAAGACGGTTTGACCGGTTGGGGCGAGACCTGCCCGATCGGACCGGTCTATCAGCCGCACCATGCGCTGGGCGCTCGCGCGGCGATCGCCGAAATCGCCCCGGGACTGATCGGTGCGGAGATCGCTTCGATCAGGCTGCTTGCGAAACAGATGGACGAGCGCTTGAACGGACATGGCTATGCCAAGGCCGCGTTCGACATGGCCTTTCTCGACCTGCTCGGCCAAAAGCTCGGCGTGCCGGTCTCGACGCTGCTGGGCGGCGCGCTGACCGATCGCGTGCCGGCCTATTATTCGCTGATCGTAGGTCCGCCGGACGAAACGGCGAGGATCGCCGCCGACAAGGTGAAGGCCGGCTATCCGCGCCTCCAAGTGAAGATCGGCGGGCGCAACCTCGAAGAAGACGTGGCCGTCGTGCACAAGGTCTGGGAAGCTGTCGGCTACAAGGCGCGCATCGCGGTCGACGGCAACCGGGGCCTGACAATCGCGTCGGCAATCCATCTTGACCGGCTTTGCCACGCCATCCCCTTCGTCTTCGAGCAGCCATGCAACAC
>NZ_RZSR01000474.1:0-4501 GCF_004023265.1 Mesorhizobium sp. M1A.F.Ca.IN.020.06.1.1 | reverse complement strand
CGCCTCGAAGGCGGGCATGAGCGACGAGGAATCCTTCGCCTTCCTGACCGCCTATTTCATGAAGGAACCGGACAGCGAGATCCGCCGCTCGCACGCGGCCATGCAATGCGCCTCGCTGCTGCGCGAGGCAATGTGGAGCATGGTCTCCGAGATTTATCTCGACGCGCCCGGCATCGATTACGTCGCCTATACCGAAGAGAACCTGGTGCGGCTCGACGCTGCACTGGAAAACTACCGGACGAGATACGGGACAAGATCATGACTTTGCCCAGCCATGCCGGGATCGTGGTCATCGGCGGCGGCATCATCGGCTGCTCGACCGCCTATCATTTGGCGCGCGACCACAAGGCCGACGTGGTGCTGCTGGAGCAAGGCAAGCTGACCTCGGGCTCGACCTGGCACGCGGCCGGACTGGTCGGGCAGCTGCGCTCGTCGGCCTCGATAACCCGCGTGCTCAAATATTCCGTCGAGCTCTATAAGGGGCTCGAGGCCGAAACGGGACTGGCGACCGGCTGGAAAATGACCGGGTGCCTCAGGCTCGCCACCAACGCCGATCGCTGGACCGAGTTCAAGCGATTGGCGACGACGGCAAAAAGCTTCGGCATGGACATGCAGCTGCTGTCGCCCGCCGAGGTGAAGCGCATGTGGCCGCTGATGGAAACCGGCGACCTCGTCGGCGCCTCCTGGCTGCCGACCGACGGTCAGGCCAGCCCCTCCGATATCACGCAATCGCTCGCCAAGGGCGCGCGCATGCATGGCGCAAAACTGTTCGAGGACGCGCGCGTCACCGGATTCGAGATGACGGGCGGACGCATCACCGCGGTGAAGACCGAAAAGGGCGACATTGCCTGCGACAGAGTGGTGAACTGCGCTGGGCAATGGGCAAGGCAGGTCGGCGCGATGGCCGGCATCAACGTGCCGCTGCAGCCGGTCAAGCACCAGTACATCATCACCGAGAAGATCGAAGGGCTGGCCAACGACGCGCCGACAATCCGCGACCCCGACCGCCGCACCTATTTCAAGGAAGAGGTCGGCGGGCTGGTGATGGGCGGCTATGAGCCGAACCCGCAGGCCTGGACGACTGAGCTCCCCGGGGGCGACGTGCCCAACGACTGGGAGTTCCGCCTGTTCGATGATGATTACGACCACTTCGAGCAGCATATGGCGCAGGCGATCGAGCGGGTGCCGGCGCTGGCCAATGTCGGCGTGAAGCAAATGATCAACGGGCCGGAGAGCTTTACCCCGGACGGCAATTTCATCCTTGGTGTCGCGCCCGAATGCGCCAACATGTTCGTCGGCGCCGGCTTCAACGCCTTCGGCATCGCGTCCGGCGGCGGCGCCGGCTGGGTGCTGGCGCAATGGGTGGTCGACGGCGAGGCGCCGCTCGACCTCTGGGTGGTCGACATCAGGCGTTTTCCAACCTGCACCGCGACCGGCAATGGGTCTGCGACCGCACGCTCGAGGCCTATGGCAAGCACTACACCATCGGCTTCCCGCATGAGGAATATCTCTCGGGCCGGCCGCGCATCGTCTCGCCGCTCTATGAGCGGCTGAGAGAGCACCGCGCCGTGTTCGGCTCGAAGCTCGGCTGGGAGCGGCCGAACTGGTTCGCGCCCGACGGCGTAGAGCCGGAAGACGTCTATTCAATGGGCCGGCAGAACTGGTTCGAGGCGGTCGGCGAGGAACATCGGCATGTGCGCGAGAAAGTCGGCATCTTCGACCAATCCTCCTTTGCCAAATATGAGATGACCGGGGCCGATGCGCTGAGGGCGCTCGACTGGATCTGCACCAACGACATCAACAAGCCGGTCGGCCGGCTGACCTATACGCAGCTTCTCAACACGCGCGGCGGCATCGAAGCAGACCTCACGGTGGCACGGCTCGGCGAGGACAGGTTCTACATCGTCACCGGCACCGGTTTCCGCACGCATGATTTTTCGTGGATCGGCGACCATCTCGGCCAGGGACTCGACGCGGCGCTCAAAGACGTGACCGAGGATTTCGGCACGCTGTCGCTGATGGGGCCACGTGCCCGCGACGTGCTGTCGGCGGTAACGGGTGCGGATGTCTCCAACGCCGCCTTCCCCTTCGGCCACGCGCGCGAGATCGACATCGCCGGCCACACCGTGCGGGCGCTGCGGGTGACCTATGTCGGCGAGCTCGGCTGGGAGTTGCATGTGCCGATCGCCGCGACGGGCGAGATTTTTGATGCCCTCATGGCAGCCGGGAAACAGCATCGCATCCGCCCGGTCGGCTACCGGGCGCTGGAATCGCTGCGGCTGGAAAAGCGCTATCGCGCCTGGGGGGCGGACATCACGCCGAATGACACGCCGCAGGAAGCGGGCCTCGGCTGGGCTGTGAAGCTCAGGAAGAACAACGACTTCATCGGGCGGCGGGCGCTGGAGAAAGCGGCCGGCCAGCCGCTGACAAAACGCTTTGCCGGCTTCACGGTCGACGATCCGGACGTCGTCCTGGCCGGACGCGAGACGATCCTGCGCAACGGCCAACCGGTCGGCTATCTCACCAGCGGCGGCTATGGCTATACGGTGGAGAAGAACATCGGCTATGGCTATGTGCGCAACGCCGATGGCGTCAGCGACGACTTCCTCGCCTCCGGCGCCTATGAACTGGTGGTGGCGATGGAGCGCACGCCGGCAAAGATCCATCTCGAGCCGATGTACGATCCGGCCGGAGAGAAGATAAAGGCGTAAGCGAGGAAAGCGGTCAGCCGACGCGCAGCACGAGGCCCCTGCTTGGCACCGCATCGCCCTCGCCGGGCATCGACGCGTAAGGCCGTGTCTCTTCAAGCCGGGTTATGACGTCCTCCGCTTCGAGCACGGCGATCCGCTCGGCAAAGCCGGCCTGCCAGAGCGTGTTCTTGATCGTCAGCACGATGATGCCGCCTGGACGGCAGATGCGGATCAGCTCGTCCAGCCCCTCGACGCCGACATGGCCGGAGGTGAAGACGCCGGCCGAAACGATGCCGGCATAGGCGCCGTCCGAGAAAGGCAGGGCGCCGCCCAGCGCCAGACGATGCAGCGCCGTGTAGACGCCCTTGGCGCCGGCCTTGTCCAGCATGCCTTGCGAGATGTCGAGCGCCTCGACACGAGGATAGCCGGTGATTGCGAGCCATTCGCCGATCAGCCCGGTGCCGGCGCCTGCGTCGAGCACAGGTTCCGCGCCGCGCGGCAGATGGCGGGCCAGCAGGGCCAGGCAGATGGTCGGATGGCGATAGCCGGCCGCCGACATATCGGCGTCGTAAGTTTCGGCCCAGCTATCGTAGATTGCGGCCACCTCGTCCGGCCGTGTTGCGGCATAGGCCGCGCTTAGCGCGCTGTTGTGCTTGCCGTCCGCCATTGCCGCTCCCGCCGCCGATTCGTGTCGGCCATGGTAGCCAAGCGGCAAAAACTGTGGAACCGTTCCGCCATAAACATGGCGTGATGGTTAAGGGGGTGACGATGGAAGAGGCGCGCGCGGCGCTGGCCGCCATTCCGGCGCTTGCCGGATACAAGGGGCCGCTGGAGCGGCTGGGCGGCCTTACCAACCGTGTCTACAAGGCCGGCGAGGTCTGCCTGCGCATTCCCGGCAAGGGCACGGAGGAATATATCAACCGCGCCAACGAGGCGGTGGCGGCGCGCGAGGCGGCCAAGGCCGGCGTCAGCCCGGAGGTGCTTTTTGCCGACCCCGCATCCGGCTTGATGGCAACGCGCTTCGTCGCCGACGCCGAGACCATGTCGCCGGAAAAGTTCAAGGCCAGGCAGGGAAGTCCGGCGCGCGCGGGCGCAGCCTTCCGAAAGCTGCATTCGTCCGGCGCGGTCTTCCCCTTCCGCTTCGAGCTGTTTGCGATGATCGACGACTATCTGAAAGTGCTGTCGACCAAGGATGTGGTCCTGCCGCCCGGCTACCACGACGTGGTGCGCGAGGCGAGCAGCGTGCGCGAAGCATTGGTCACGCACCCGATCCAGCTTGCTGCCTGCCACTGCGATCCGCTCTGCGAAAACTTTCTCGATACCGGGGAGCGGATGTGGATCGTCGACTGGGAGTACTCCGGCATGAACGATCCGTTGTGGGATCTCGGCGACCTCTCGGTCGAAGGCAAGTTCGACGCCGGCCAGGATGAAGAGCTGATGCGCGCCTATTTCGGCGGCGAAGCAAGGCCGGCCGAGCGCGGCCGCGTCGTCATCTACAAGGCCATGTGCGACCTGCTCTGGACGTTGTGGGGGCTGATCCAGCTCGCCAACAACAACCCGGTCGACGATTTCCGCGCCTATGCGGACGGACGCTTCGCCCGCTGCAAGGCGCTGATGGAGATGCCCGAGTTTTCACGCCACCTCGCTGCTGTGCGAGAGGGGTGAGCGCAGGCCTGGATCCTAGTTGACGCCTTTCGGCACGTTTTCCGGCGGCACGACGGTCTCGACCACCTTCTGGCGATGGAAGATGAAGATGCCGGCGAGCACAACGATGGCCGAGCCGGCGAGTATCCGCGGGCTCGGCACATCGC
>NZ_RZSR01000473.1:0-4510 GCF_004023265.1 Mesorhizobium sp. M1A.F.Ca.IN.020.06.1.1 | reverse complement strand
CCATGCACCCGATCCAAACGATTTCGAGGTCGAGTGGCCGCTGTTCGAGGACGTGATCTGGCCGACTTTAGCCACCCGCGTCCCAGCCTTCGAGGCGATCAAGCCGACGCGCGCCTGGGTCGGGCATTATGATTACAACACGCTCGACCAGAACGCGGTGATCGGGCCGCATCCGGAGGTGGAAAACTTCCTGTTCGCCAACGGCTTCTCCGGCCATGGCCTGCAGCAGGCGCCGGCGGTGGGCAAGGCGCTCTCGGAACTCATCGTGCATGGCGGCTATCGGACGATCGATTGCACGGCGTTCGGATATGAGCGCGTCGCGGCGGGGCGGGCGTTCAGGGAGTTGAACGTCATCTGACGCATAATCGCATCGACCGCCAGCGCGTTGCCGAGCGCATGCCCGCGCGCCGTATTGTCGAAAATGCACCATACCTCGGTGGCTGACGCGCCCGCGCTGGCGAGCTGGGCGCTGATCTCCAACAGCCGGCCGGCGTCGTAGTCCGAAAAATAGACATGCGGCGCGCCGTGAAAGCGGAAATAGGCGAGCTCATGCCAGCCGCCGGGCGCGGAAGCGGCGGCAACTGGGGCAGGGTCCGCCGCCACGCGCCCGACATGGAGGCGGCTCAGCAAAGCATCCGCCCCCGGCTCGAACCAACTGGCGTGACGCGGTTCGCAGACCAAGCGGCAGTCGGTCTTGTCGTGCAACAAAGCGAAGAACTTTTTGGCTATCTGCCTGTCGAATTGCAGACTGGGTGGCAGCTGGACCAAGAGGGCGGACAGCTTCTCACCGAGACCTCCGACCTCGCCCATGAAAGCATCCAGAAGATCATGGCAATCTATGAGGCGGCGCTCATGGGTCGCGGCTTTGGGGATTTTGACAGAGAACCGAAAACGATCCGGGACCGAGCACGCCCAGCGCTCATAGGTTTCGCGCTGATGCGGTTTGTAGAAGGAGGAGTTGATCTCCACGACAGGAAGACGCGAAGCGTAACGCTCCAATTGCGAGCCCGTCGCCGGAACAGAGGACCTGTGCGCTGCCGGTATGGTCCATCCGGCTGTTCCGACAAAAGGTTTGTTTTCGGCCATGTCGACAATCTGGACAGGCGCGCCTGCAGGTCAAGGTGGGGCTCAGGCGGCGAGGCGGCAGCCCAGATGTGCCTGTAGCCAGCCGAGCACGCGCGCCCAGCCTTCGGCGTGCTCCGCCGCGGCGTCCGGGAAGCCGGCGAAGCCGCCATGGCAGACGGTGAGCCGCGTGCCGGCAGAGGTCGGTTCCAGCAGATAGGCAACCGTCGTTTCGTGACAGCCGAGGGTCGGGTGATCCCAATCGTAGCGCCTCGTCTGCACGACCCTGCGCCCCGTCTCGATCTCGAGGAAGCTGCCGCTGGCGGGCAGGGGCCTGCCGTCGGCCGGCCTCACGATGACGCGCCACGATCCGCCGACGCGCAGATCGGCGGCCCAGCCGATCATCCGGTAGGTCTCGGCCGACCCCCACCAGCGCTCGACGTCGCTGGTGAGAAGCGCGGTGACGACTTGTTGCGGCGAAGCGGGAAGTTCCGCCGAAGCCATGACCGTCTCGGTGTTCGCCATGGCGCGCGGCCAGCCATGCGGCAGTATCATTGCCAACCTCCTCCGCGGCCGTTCAATACCTGGTTCAGACCTTCGATGGCGGGCGCTCGAAACCCTTGCCGGTCTCCAGCAGGCTCTTGAGGCTCGCCAGCACCAGCGGCCAGCCCTTGGACACGTTCGGAATCAGCCGGTGCGGGCCGTCGGCCTCGTGGGTGACGGCAAGCTTCATCAGCTCGCCGTCCTTTTCGATGGTGAAGGTACAGCGCGTGTAACCGTCTTCCTTCACCTCGGGCAGCCATTCGTTGCGCCATTTGATGACCAGACGCCGGGGCGGATCGATCTCGAGGATCTCGCCCGAGTCGGCCACGCGGCCGTCCGGGAAGATCAGCTTCCAGCTCGAACCCACCTTCCAGTCGCTCTCCTGGTAGGAGCAGAGGAAGAACTGCCGGTTGAACTCCGGATCGGTCAGCGCCGTCCAAAGCTTTTCGGGCGTGGTGCGGATGTAGGTGACGTAGACGAAAGTGTTGTCGCTCACGGCTCTTCCCTTTCAAGTCGTTTCTTCAGGTCGCTCAAGGCATCCAGCCGATGGCGCTCGAATTTGCCGATCCAGCGCTCGGCGATCTCGTTGATCGGAACGGGGTTGAGGTAATGCTCCTTCTCGCGGCCGCGGCGAACGGTGGCGACAAGGTTCGCCTCCTCGAGAACTGCCAGGTGCTTGGTCACCGCCTGGCGCGTCATGTCCATCCGTTCGCAGAGCGCGTTCAGCGTCTGTCCGTTCCTGGCATAGAGGCTGTCCAGCAATTGCCGGCGGGTCGGGTCGGCCAAGGCGCGAAAGACGGCATCCATGCTCATGGCTTTAATATGCAACCAATTGGTTGCATGTCAAGCTGCAAAGTTTATTCGACGAGAAAGACGGTGCAGGCACCCCGGCCTGCTTGCCGACGATGCATTGCGACTGCTACTGGAATTCATCTTCTGAATAATAGACGGTATGGTTCTTGCAATGAAAGGTTGGATCGGATGCCTCTCATTTACGACTATGACTTTCAGTCCATTTTCCCTTTAGCTGTATACAAGGACGACACGTGCCAGCGACTCTTGGCGCGGGCCGGCATTGCTCACAACATTAAGGGTAATTACGTCGCGCTGTTTCGCGATCCGGTTACGGTTGCCGCACTTTGGGCGGCGCCGGACACTGTCAAGGCGGCCGTTTTGAAGTCGGATTTCGGCATCCTGCTGTTCGAAGGCGAATCCGATTCGACCCGCGATAAAGCCGAGTTCATCAAAAAGACTCTGCTCGAACATGCCGCACAGAGCATCAGCGCCAATTGGGATGACGGAACGGTCAAGATGGCCGTCTTCAAGCTTCACATGTTCTGCAAATCGATCACTAAGGGAGAATTGGTGGACGAAAGGGGCAAGATTCGGTGCTCAAACTGGGTTGAGCAGCAAGTCAGGGCGGCCCGGGTCACCGAACCGTTTGACGTCAGCCAGGCCTTGGATGCGATGATCAGTGACGTAGTAGGCCGCACTGCTGGGGGGCGGCCGACGCCGCCGACACAGACAGCGAGACCTACGCCGGCTCCTGCGCCGAGAATATCGTTGCGTTCGATTTTCGGGCGCTGGCGTCAATAGCGGTTGACATCAGCGCGTCAGCGCTTGCGGGAGAACCAGAAGGCGTCGGTCATGCGTGTCATGCCGATGCGCTCGTAGAAGCCGACGGCATCGGGCATCGAGATCAGGCTGATGGCGACCGAAGGGCCGAGCTGGCGGCGCGCCTCGTCCATCAGGCCTTTGCCGATGCCGAGCCCTTGCGCCGAGGCGGACACGGCGAGCTCGGAGATATAGCAGACCCAGGAGAAGTCAGTCACCCCGCGCGTGACGCCGACAAGCGGCTTGCCCTCGCTGTCGAGACGCGCCGTCAGCACCAGGTTGGCATTACTGAGCATCGTCTTCAGGCGCGCCTCGTCATCGATCGGGCGCGTTTCGCCGAGGCCGGATTCGACCAGCACGCGGCGGAATTCGGCGACATTGAGGGCGGGCTCGCTGGCGTAGAGGACTTTGGAAGGACGGGCCATGGTCGCAGACTGCACCGGCCGCACAGAATTTCGAAGCCGTTTTTTGAGGTGTTCCAGTTCCGTCCACCCTGCCCGCCTTTGGCCCAAGGGCAGTGCACGAACAGTTGCCTTTCATTTGCCGCCGGCTTTGTGTAAACCGTCCCGCAAAATTCCCCGCAAGCCAAGAAGACGGGCAGGTACCATGGACAAATTCACCAAGCTCACCGGCGTCGCGGCGCCCATGCCGATCGTCAATGTCGACACCGACATGATCATCCCGAAGGATTATCTGAAGACCATCAAGCGCACCGGGCTTGGCACCGGCCTGTTCGCCGAGATGCGCTACAAGGACGACGGCTCGGAGAACCCGGATTTCGTGCTCAACAAGCCGGCCTACCGCAAGGCGCAGATCCTGGTCGCCGGCGACAATTTCGGCTGCGGCTCGAGCCGCGAGCACGCGCCCTGGGCGCTGCTCGATTTCGGCATTCGCTGCGTCATCTCGACGTCGTTCGCCGATATTTTCTACAACAACTGCTTCAAGAACGGCATCCTGCCGATCACGGTCAGCCCGGAAGACCTCGACAAGCTGATGGACGACGCCTCGCGCGGTTCCAACGCCACGCTGTCGATCGACCTCGAAGCCAAGGAGATCCGCGGCCCGGATGGCGGCGTGGTCAAGTTCGATCTCGACGACTTCAAGCGTCACTGCCTCTTGAACGGCCTCGACGATATCGGGCTGACCATGGAGAAGGCCGGCGCCATCGCGTCCTTCGAGAAGAAGAACGCCGAGCTGCGCCCCTGGGCCTGAACGGCTGAGGCACTTGTGATAGATAGCCCGGCCGCAAGCGGCCGGGTTCGTGTGGCTGAACGGAGGGACAGTCATGACA
>NZ_RZSR01000472.1:0-4514 GCF_004023265.1 Mesorhizobium sp. M1A.F.Ca.IN.020.06.1.1 | reverse complement strand
TGCCGGGGGCCGCGGGCCTGATCCCGTCCTGGTTGGAGGAGACAATTCCCGCCAATTGCAGCATCTCGGCGGCAAGCGCCAGCGTGACGTCCTCCAGCCGGCGGTCGCGGAACCGGCCGGTGAGAAAGTCGACCGCGTTCTTCACCTCGACCGCATTGCCCGCTGCCGAGGCCAGCGGCTCGTTCATGCCGGTCACCAGTGCCGAAGCCTTCAGGCCGACGCCATTGGCGACCTCGACCAGGCTGTTCGCAAGTGCTGCCGCATCGCGCGACTTCTCCATGAAGGCGCCGTTGCCGACCTTGACGTCGAGCACAAGCGAGCCGAGCCCGGCGGCAAGCTTTTTCGACAGGATCGAAGCCGTTATCAGCGGCACCGATTCCACTGTGCCCGTCACGTCGCGGATCGCGTAGAGCCGGCGATCGGCCGGCGCCAAATCGGCGGTCTGGCCGATGATGGCGCAGCCCGTCTCGAGCACCGTCTTGCGGAACCCCCCCAAATCCGGCTGGCTGACGTAACCGGGAATGGCATCCATCTTGTCCAGCGTGCCGCCGGTATGGCCAAGGCCGCGGCCGGAGATCATCGGCACATAAGCGCCGCAGGCCGCGACGATCGGCGCCAGCATCAGCGAGACATTGTCGCCGACGCCGCCCGTCGAATGCTTGTCAGTGACCGGTCCCGGCAAATCGGACCAGTCGAGCACGTCACCGGAATCGCGCATCGCGAGCGTCAGCGCCACTGCTTCCTCGCGACTCATGCCTTTGAGGAACACCGCCATGGCGAAGGCGCCGATTTGGCCTTCCGAGAGCGTGCCGGCCGTGATCCCTTGGATGAAGGCCGCGATCTCGGGCGCCGAGAGCTTGTGGCCGTCACGCTTGCGGCGAATGATTTCCTGCGGGAGCATCAGCTTTCCGGCAAACCTTCCTCGAAGACGCGCCGCAGGATCGTCGCCAGCCGCGCGCCGCCGGCCGGCGCCATGTCCTTGGTTTCCTGGTGTGAGAGTTCCGCCCCGGTCATGCCTGCCGCAAGGTTGGTGATGACCGAGCAGGCGGCGACCTTGAGGCCGAGGAAGCGGGCCAGGATCACTTCGGGCACGGTCGACATGCCGACCGCGTTGGCGCCCATGACGCGCGCCATGCGGATTTCGGCCGGCGTCTCGAAACATGGTCCGGAAAACCACATGTAGACGCCTTGGTGGAGCGCGGTGCCGGTCTCCTTCGCCGCCGTCTCGATCGCCTTGCGCAAGCCGGCATCATAGGCCTCGGTGAGGCCAACGAAGCGGCGGTCGCTCGGCTCTCCGATCAGCGGATTGGAGCCGGAGAAGTTGATGTGATCGGTAATCATCATCACCGAGCCCGGTCCCATCTCGGGATCGATCGAACCGGCGGCGTTGGTGAGGATGAGATGCGAGATGCCGATGCCGGCAAGCACCTCGAGTGCCGGGCGCATGGCGGCGGCATTGCCGTGCTCGTAATAGTGCGCGCGCCCGGAAAGCATCAGCACCGGCGTGCCGGCGAAACGCCCTGCCACCACCTCGCCGGCGTGGCCGGAGACGCCGCTGCGCGGGAAGCCCGGCAGTTCGGCATAGGGGATGCGCCTTGCGTCCTCCACCTGGTCGACCAGCCCACCGAGGCCGGAGCCCAGCACAAGCGCCGCGGTCGGGGCCAGCCCGTCCAGTTTCTCGACCAGATGATCCAGCGCTTCCTTCATTTCAGGATATCGCCCCTGAAGCCGTAAGGCAGCATATCGCCCATGGTGACCGTCTCGACCACGCCGGTGTTGTCGCAGAGATAGAGTTTCGTCTCCGGCCGGCAGAATTCCGCCAGCCGCTGCCGGCAGCCGCCGCAGGGCGAGCATTTGACCATGCGCTCGGCGATCACCGCGATCTCGGTGATCTTGCCGCCGCCGCCCATGATGTAGTGGCCGAGCGCGGTGGTCTCGGCACACCAGCCTTCCGGATAGGACGCCACCTCGATGTTGGCGCCGGTGAAGACGCGACCGTCCTCGGTGCGCAGCGCGGCGCCTACGGGAAACTTGGAATAGGGCGCATAGGCCTTGGCCATCGCCGTCCTGGCCGCTTCGAACAGATCATGCGACATTTCCTTCTTCTCTCCCACGATCTTGTTCAAATTGCCGGTTGCCGAGACTGCCCGAGCCTCAGCGTTCCTTGACATAGGGCACGCCGCCGGCGCGCGGCGGGATCGCCTTGCCGATGAAGCCGGCGAGCAGGATGACGGTGAGCACATAGGGCAGCGCCTGCATGAACTGCACCGGCACTTTGCCCAGGATCGGCAGCGGCGAGCCCTGCAAGCGGATCGATGCCGCGTCGAGGAAGCCGAACAGCAGGCAGGCGAACATCGCGTTGACCGGCTTCCATTTGGCGAAGATCAGCGCGGCAAGCGCGATGTAGCCCTTGCCTGCGGTCATGTCCTTTACGAAGCCGCCATTCTGGACCATGGAGAGATACGCACCGGCGACGCCGGTAAGGATACCGGTGCAGATCAGCGCCCGATAGCGCAGCCAGGCGACCGAGATGCCGGCGGTGTCGACGGCGGCCGGGTTTTCGCCCACGGCGCGCATCCTGAGACCGAAGCGGGTGCGGAACAGCACCCACCAGGTGAACGGCACCATCGCGAAGGCGAAGTAGACCAGGATCGAATGGCCGGAGATCAGCTCGGCATAAACGGGCCCGAGGATCGGCACGTTGCGAACGGCTTCGGCGCCCGGCCACACGATCGCCTCGAAGCGCTCGCCCGGCTGCAGCGCCGGCGTGCGGCCGCCCTGCTCGAACCAGGCCTGGCCGAGGATGATGGTCGAGCCGGCGGCGACGAAGTTGATGGCGACGCCGGAGACGATCTGGTTGCCGCGATGCGTGATCGAGGCGAAACCATGCACCATGGCGAAGGCGACCGAGATCAGGACGGCGGTGCCGAGACCGATAAAGGCCGAATGGAAGACCGATGCCGCTGCAGCGCCGGCGAAGGCGCCGACCAGCATCTTGCCTTCGAGACCGATATCGAAGATGCCGGCCCGCTCTGAATAGAGGCCGGCAAGACAGGCAAGCAGCAGCGGCACCGACAGGCGGATGGTGGAATCCAGGACCTGGACGATCGCGTTGAAACTGTCCATCTCAGGCCCCCTTCCCCTTGACCGCCTGCATGCCGACCGATTTCGGGCTGACCGATGCGAACAGCGCCTGGATATAGGGCCTGAACATATGCTCCAGCGCGCCGGCGAAGAGGATGACCAACCCTTGAATGATGACGATCATGTCGCGGCTGATCGCCGGCATCTCGAAGGCTAGCTCGGCGCCGCCCTGGTAGAGCATGCCGAACAAGATCGCCGCCAGCACGATGCCGACCGGATGCAGCCTGCCCATCAGCGCGACCGCGATGCCGACATAGCCTGCGCCCGAGACGAAATCGATCGCCACATTGTGCTGGTCGCCCATCACGGGGTTGAGCGCCATCATGCCGGCCAACGCACCCGAGATCATCATCGCGGTGAGGATGATGCGGGTTTCCGAAATGCCGGCATAGCGCGCCGCCTTCGGACTATGGCCATAGGTGCGCATCTCGTAGCCGAGCTTGGTGCGCCAGATCAGCAGCCAGACCAGGAACGCCATCGCCAGCGCCAGCAGGAAGCAGATGTTGAGCGGCGCCGAGCGGATCTTGGCGCCGAACAATTCGATCATCCAGTTGAGCTTCGGCAATTCCGCGCCGGCCAGGAAATTGCGTGTCTGCGGCGCCTGCGATCCGACCGGCTTCAGCGGACCGACCAGCAGATAGACCATCACCGAGGCAGCGATGAAGTTGAACATGATGGTGGTGATGACGATGTGCGAGCCACGCTTGGCCTGCAGATAGGCCGGGATGAAACCCCAGAGCGCGCCGAACGCCGCCGCGGCGACGATCGCCATCGGAAATATCAGCCACCAGGGCAGGACGCTGTCGAAGCTCAGGCAGACGAGCGCGATGCCGAGGCCGCCGATATAGGCCTGGCCTTCGGTGCCGATGTTGAACAGGCTGCAATGCGCCGCCACCGCCACCGACAGCCCGGTGAAGATGAAGGTCGTGGCATAGAACAAGGTGAAGGCGATGCCTGTGCCCTTGCCGAAAGCGCCTTCGACCAGGATGACGGCGGCGCGGAACGGATTTTCGCCGACCAGCATGACGACGAAGCCCGCGACGATGAAAGCAACCGACAGGTTGATCAAAGGGATCAACCCATAATCGGCCCAGGCCGGGAGCTTGGCGTAAGGCGTGCTCATTCGGCGGCCTCCTGGTGCTCGACACCGGCCATCAAGAGGCCAAGCTCGCCTTCCGTCGCTTCCGGTCCGCGTTCGCCGACGATGCGGCCGGCGAACATCACCAGGATGCGGTCGGACAGCGAGCGGATCTCGTCGAGCTCGACCGACACGACCAGCACCGCCTTGCCCTGATCGCGCATGGCGATCAGCCGCTTGTGGATGAATTCGATGGCGCCGACGTCGACGCCGCGCGTCGGCTGGCCGACGA
>NZ_RZSR01000046.1:0-12735 GCF_004023265.1 Mesorhizobium sp. M1A.F.Ca.IN.020.06.1.1 | reverse complement strand
GGTCGGGCCGCGCCAACATCCAGTACGGCAAGGAATGGCCGGTCTGGACGCCGCCGCCGGAGATGGTCAAGCGCAAGCCGGAACTGGTGAAATGGCAGGGCGGCCAGCCCGGCGGCCTGAGCAATCCGCTGGGCGCCCGCGCGCTTTACATCTACCAGAACGGCAAGGACACCGGTTACCGCATCCACGGCTCGCCCGAATGGTGGACCATCGGCCAGGCGATGTCGTCGGGCTGCGTGCGGCTGATCAACCAAGACATCATCGACCTCTACAACAGGGTATCGAAGAAGAACCCAGTCGTCGTCGTCTGATTTTTTCGGCGGTCAGCACGGCCGCTATTTTTTCGGGATCATGCGCCTCCTTTCTCCCGTTGCGTGATGCCGCAAGACAGGCGAAGGTGCTCTGAAAAGCTTCGCCTCGGGAGAGAACGATCATGGCCGGAACCTTTGTCATCGCGCAGGGCGGCGGCCCGACCGCCGTCATCAATCAGACGGTCGTCGGCGCCACGCTGGAGATCCGCAAGCGGCATCCCGGCGCCAAGGTGCTCGGCTCGATCCATGGCGTGCGCGGCATCCGCGACGGCAACTATGTCGACCTCTCAGCCATCCCCGAAGATCGGCTGCGGCTGATCGCCGGCACCCCGAGCGCCGCCCTTGGCTCGACCCGCGACAAGCCAGACGCGGCCTATTGCGAGGTCATCCTCAACGGCCTCAAGAAGGCCGGCGCCGATGCCTTCATCTATATCGGCGGCAACGACACTTCGGGCACCCAGCAGATCCTGACCGACGCCGCCGGCGGCGCGATGGCCTTCGTGCATGCGCCGAAAACCATCGACAACGATCTCGAGGAGAACGACCATACGCCGGGCTTCATCTCGGCGGCCGAATTCGTCGCCGGCGCTTTCCTGTCGGTCGATTTGGATTTCCGCGCGTTGCCCGGCATTTATGTCGGCATCGTCATGGGCCGGCACGCCGGCTTCCTGACTGCCGCGGCCGCCGCCTGGCAGCTCGATCCGGATAGCGGTCCGCATCTGGTCTATGTACCGGAGCGCGCCTTCTCCGCCGAGCGTTTCATCGATGATGTCCGCAAGACGCTCGACCGCCACAAGCGCTGCATCGTCGCCGTCTCGGAAGGCGTCAGCACCGCCGACGGCAAGGCGTTGGTCGAGAGCCTGGTGCCGCCGGAAAAGCTCGAGCGCGACCAGCACGGCAACGTCAAATTGTCGGGCAGCGATCTGCCGGCGGCGCTCGAACGCGCTTTGGCGGAAGGCCTGCCGGGCAAGCGGGCGCGCGTCGATGCCCTGGGCTATATGCCGCGCGGCTATGTCGGCGCGATCAGTCCCGTGGACGCCAGGGAAGCCTTCGAAGCCGGCGCGTTCGCCGTCGCCGTTGCCGAGGAGGGTGGCGGCTCGGTGGCGCTCCAATATGACGGCACCAAGACCGTGCTGAAGAAGGTGCCGCTCGAGGCGGTGGCCGGCAAGACCCGCCACATGCCGGACAATTTCATGAAGCCGGACGTCAACCAGTTGTCCGAGGCCGGCATGGCCTATCTGAAGCGGCTGGTGCCGGAAAAGTACAAGGTCGGAAAGCCGTTCGTCTGATGGGCGACCTTGTGGTGGGCGACTGGTTCGGCAAATCCGTTGTCGATGCCAGAACGACGATGCTGACCGAGCCATTCGTGCACGATTTCGTGCGCGCCAATATTTGGCATTTCAAGGGCCGGGACGCCGACCTGCTGGTCGACACCGGCATGGGCATCTGCCCGCTGGCGCCCGAGATCGACACCCCGGCCGGCAAGCCGCTGATCGTCGTCGCCACCCACATCCATCTCGACCATGTCGGCTCGCTGCACGAATTCCCGCTCAGGATGGGGCCGAAGGTCAGCGCGGCGGAGTTCGATGGCATGGATGATGCCGTCACCTACGCCAACATGTTCCACAATCTCGACGATGCGGTATCCAAATTGCCGGCGCCCGGCTGGAAGGCGGCTGACTATCGCATCCCTTCCGCACCGTTGACGCGAGTGCTCGACGAGGGCGACATCGTCGACCTCGGCGATCGGATATTCCGCGTGCTGCATCTGCCCGGACATTCGCCGGATTCGATCGCGCTGTTCGATGAGGCCGACGGCCTGTTCTTCGCCGGCGACGCCATCTATGACGGCATGCTGATCGACGACCTGCCAGATTCGGACCGCGCCGCCTATTGCCGCACCATGCAGCGGCTGCTCGACCTGCCGATACGCATCGGCCATGGCGGCCATGGCCCGAGTTTCGGCCGCGCGAGGATGGGAGAGATAGCGTCTTCCTACCTACGCCGCCGAGAGCGCTTCGTGAGCGCTCTCTGAATTAAATCTTTGTAAGGTCGCGCCAAAACCCTAATTCGGACCATTCCACGCCCTAAATGCGTGGCTGTCGATCCGGCCGACTGCCATGCATGGCGAGACGGGCAATCCCGGCCGTCGACACGCCGACGGGCGCGTCCTTGGAGAGAGCCGTCCGCGGCGCCGGATCAACTCTCGCCCGGACAGAAACGACCATGTCACCATTTAGCATTCTTCGCAGACATCGCGTCGCGGCCCTGCTGGGCGCTGCGCTGATCATCTCCCCCGTCGTTGTTTCCTTTGCGCAAAATCCCGGCAATGCCGGCCTGAGCAACGTGGTCGCGACGACACAGACGCCGGTCGCCGGCATTACCGCTCCGAACGGCTCGTTCGCGCCGGTTGTCGCCACCACCAAGCCGGCAGTCGTGACCGTGACGACCGTGATGAAAGCCCAGCCCGGCGCGACGGACGACGGCTCGCCTTTCGACGGCAATTCGCCCTTCGACCAGTATTTCCAGCAGTTCTTCGGCGACCAGGGCATCCCGATGCCCAAGACGCCGCCGCAGCAGGCGCCGCGGCAGGAGGCTTTGGGCTCCGGCTTCATCGTCGGGTCCGATGGCACCATCGTCACCAACAACCACGTCATCGACGGCGCGACCTCGATCAAGGTGACGCTCGACGACGGCACCGAGCTTCCCGCCAAGCTCGTCGGCCACGACGCAAAGAACGATCTGGCGGTGCTCAAGGTCAAGGCGAGCAAGCCGCTGCCGACCGTCAAATGGGGCGATTCCGACAAGCTGATGACCGGCGACCAGGTGCTGGCGATCGGCAATCCGTTCGGCATCGGCACCACGGTCACCGCCGGCATCGTCTCGGCGCGCGGCCGCGACCTGCACAGCGGGCCGTTCGACGATTTCATCCAGATCGACGCGCCGATCAACCACGGCAATTCCGGCGGCCCGCTTGTCGACGTGAAGGGCGATGTGGTCGGCATCAACACGGCGATCTATTCGCCCAATGGCGGCAGCGTCGGCGTCGGCTTCGCCATTCCTTCGGACCAGGCGCAAAAAGTGGTCGACAAGCTTATGAAGGGCGGTGACATCGAATACGGCTATCTTGGCGTGCAGATCCAGCCGGTCACGCAGGACGTCGCCAGCGCCATCGGCCTCGACCATCCGGGCGGCGCGCGACAGATCCTTGGGGTCCTTGATCTCCTGGCCGGCGAAGCCGGTGATGACGTCGCCGGTCTCGATGCCGGCCAGGAGATCAAGGACCCCAAGGATCTGTCGCGCGCCGTCGCCGACGTCTCGCCCGGCAGCAAGGAAACGCTGAATGTCTGGCGCAACGGCAAGGCGATGCAGATCTCGGCCGATGTCGGCCGCAATGCCGAAGACCAGAAGACCGCCTCGAACGGCGAAGGAGGCAAGCCATCGGCCGAACAGGGCCTGCGCGTGCCCTCGCTCGGCCTTGGCCTTACGGACCTCACGCCGGACATCCGGGAGCAGCTCAACCTGGCCGACAACCAGCGCGGCGCCGTGGTCGAGCGCGTCAACCCGGACAAGGCGGCCTCCGCGGCCGGCATTGAACCCGGCGATGTCATCGTCGCCGTCGACCGCACGCCGGTGAAAAACGCAAGGCAAGCGAACCAGGCGATCGCCGAGGCCGGCAAGTCCGGCAGGAAGTCGGTACTGCTGCTGGTCGATCGCGGCGACGCGCAGATATTCGTCGCCGTGCCTTTCGCCGCCGGCTGAGAACAGTTTCCAAGGAGCCTGCCGGCCTCTTCGGCAGGCTCCGCCGACAAGATTTCGGTTGCCCGCAAACGAGGTCGACTTCCGCGACGAGTTGACTGAACTGGACGATCGTCGCGACGGCTTCGATGTGGTGCTGACGCTGACGCGCGAGCAGGCCCGGCGCCCGGCCGGCGCGATCCTTTCAGATCGGAGAGAAGGACGCTCAGGCGAGGATGCGCCGAGAGTTGCCGACGCCTTTGACCCGTGGGCGGCAACGCTCCCGAATCGAGCCGGTAGGTCCAAAATGGTTAAGCGGTATCGAAAAGTGACTATTAGGGAATTCTAAAATCGAACCGAACAGTTCGTTTCTGTTGACGGTGCGTGCAGGACGGGGTGAACATCGGTGCTCGTATACACTTGGTGAGCCAAATGGCGAAGCAGTATAACTAATTGATTTTACAACAGAAAAATCGGCAATGGCGGCGATTGGTACAATATCAAGATGGGGATTCATGGGCCAGCCGAAACAACTTCGTGATTGGAATCCGGCAGCCGGCTCACCCACATCGGGGCTGTCCGAACGACGCGATTTTCACTCCCAAGACACGCCGCTAGACGGACGAAAAAACATACTGGAGTACCAAAAATGAAAAAGATTGTTCTCACTGCCGCCGCCCTTCTGGCCATTTCCGGCAGCGCCTTCGCTGGTAGCGACAACTACGGTTCCAACGCCGCCAATCAGCCGGCCGCAGCGGTCGACACTTCTCGCACGGCCTCGACCCACAGGTCGGAAGCGGCCGCTCAGAAGCCCGTCACCCAGGGCGCGGACCACAACCTCTTCGGCAACAACTAAACTGCCGAACCTGGCCATGATCCATCAGGGGCCATGGCCGACAGGAGACAGGCGGTGGGTTCACCCGCCGCGTCCCCAAGGCATGTCGCCCAAAAGTGTACCCCAGTTTTGGAAACGACATCAGGTTAAGAATTCAGGAGTATTGAAATGAAGAAGATCGTTCTTGCCGCAACGGCCGTTCTGGCCCTCTCCGGCGCAGCTTTCGCAGGCAGCGACAATTACGGCTCGGCTGGCGCCAGCCAGCAGGCCGCTGCCGTCGACACGACCCGCACTTCGTCGGTGGGCACCGACTCGCCGGTCTACAAGCTGCTGAACTCGTCGAATGACGTGCACAAGTCGGCCCCGCAGGGCAGCGACCGCAATCTGTTCGGCCGCTAACAGCCGCAAGCAGTTGACGAAAAAGAGCGGCGAAGGCAAACCTCGCCGCTCTTTCTTTAGCCGGACCGTCTCGCGCCTCTTGGCCGAAACGGCAGCACCGCGCGTCAGGCCGCCTTCGCCTCGTCGCGATGCAGCGTGAAGGAATGCCCCTCCGCGTCGAAGATGTGCAGATCCCCGGCGCCGGCATTGAGCCGCAGCGTCTCGCCGCGCTTGACCTCGACATTTCCCGGCAGTTTGGCCACCAGCGGCAGATCGGCGCGGCCGATATCGACATAGACGAGCTGAACCTCGCCGAGCTGCTCGATATAATCGACCTTGCCTTCGAACAGGTAATCCGTCCCGGTCGCGATCGCGAGATCCTCGGGCCGCACGCCGAAGCTCACCGCCGCGCCGTTCGCCGAAGCGGGCGTTGTGATCGGCACCGTCGCCTTGCGGTCGCCGACATGGCTGACCACGGTCGGATTGCCGGCCTTCTCGATCTTCGCCGGCAATATGTTCATGGCCGGCGATCCGATGAACTGCGCGACGAAGAGATTGCCCGGCCGCTTGTAGAGCTCCATCGGCGTGCCGACCTGCTCGACGACGCCTTCCTTCAGCACCACGATGCGGTCCGCCAGCGTCATCGCCTCGACCTGGTCGTGCGTGACGTAGATCATCGTCGTGTTCGGCATCGATTCTTTCAGCTTGGCGATCTCGATGCGGGTGGCGACGCGCAGTGCCGCATCGAGATTCGACAGCGGCTCGTCGAACAGGAACACCTTCGGATTGCGCACGATGGCACGGCCGATGGCGACGCGCTGGCGCTGGCCGCCCGACATCGCCTTGGGCAGGCGGTCGAGATACTTGGTGAGCTGCAGGATCTCGGCCGCCTGGCGCACGCGCTTGTCGATCTCGGCCTTGCTTTCCTTACCGATCTTCATCGAGAAGGCCATGTTGTCGTAAACGGTCATATGCGGATAGAGCGCATAGGACTGGAACACCATGGCGATGCCCCGCTTCGAAGGCGGCACGTCGTTCACAACTTCGCCGTCGATCTGGAGCACGCCGGAGGTGATTTCCTCGAGACCGGCGATCGACCTCAGCAAGGTCGACTTGCCGCAGCCCGACGGCCCGACGAACACGATGAACTCGCCCGATTTGATGTCGAGGTCGATGCCGTGGAGAATGTTGAGGTTGCCGTATGATTTCTTCACCTGGTTCAGCGTGACATCGGCCATGGTTTCCTCTCCCAGTGATTGTCTGTTCTCAACTCAGTCGATCCGCCCGAACCAGGCGCCATAGCCGCCAAGGCGGATGGGCCCGGTGCCACCTTGTCCCGAAAAGCCATGTCCCGGCAAGGGCTGCAGCGAGCCCTTGCCGAGATCGACTTCGGCCGGCTTGCTGGCGAGGTTGAAGACGCAGGCGATGCGCTCGTTGCCTTCGCGGCGCGTGAAGGCGACGGTGTCGCCATCGCTTTCGATAAAGTCGATTTCGCCCTTGCCCAGCGCCGAATGCTGGCGCCGGAAGGCGAGGAAGCGCCGGTAATGCTCGAGCAGCGAGCTCGGATCGCCCTGCTGCACATTCACGGCTTGCGCCAGATGCTTGCCGGGCACCGGCAGCCAGGGCTTGGCGGTCGAGAAGCCGCCATTCTTGACCGCCGCATCCCACACCATCGGCGTGCGGCAGCCGTCGCGGCCCTTGAATTCCGGCCAGAAACGGATGCCGTAGGGGTCTTGCAGGTCCTCGAATTTGAGTTCCGCCTCGCCGAGGCCGAGCTCTTCGCCCTGATAGATGCAGACCGAGCCGCGCAGCGACATCAACAGCGCCGAGATCACCTTGAGATAAGCGCTCGGGTCCGCTTCGTTGGCGGCCCAGCGCGAGGCCACGCGCATCACGTCATGATTGGAGAACGCCCAGCAGGACCAGCCGTCCCTGGCGACCCGGCCGAAGGCCTCCAGCACCGCCCGCACCTTGGCGGCGCTGATCTTTTCCGGTGCCAGGAAGTCGAAGGAATAGCACATGTGAACGCGCTTGCCGTCGGCGGTGTAGGCGGCCACCACTTCCAGCCCGCGCTGCGAATCGCCGACCTCGCCGACGGCGGCTTGCGCCGGATATTCGTCGAGCAGCGCGCGGAAGCGCTCAAGGAAACCGAGATTCTCCGGCCGGCTCTTGTCGTAGATATGGTCCTGGTAATTGTAGGGGTTCACGGCCGGCGCCGTCTGGTCGTTGCGCTCTTCCGGCGGCAGCGGCGGGTTGTCCTCCAGCCCCAGGCTGTGGAAGTAGAAATTGATGGTGTCGAGCCGAAAGCCGTCGACGCCGCGCTCCAGCCAGAAGCGGGTGATGTTGAGCAGCGCGTCCTGAACCTCGGCGTTGTGGAAGTTGAGATCGGGCTGCTCGGCCAGGAAATTATGCATGTAATATTGCTGGCGGCTTGTATCCCATTGCCAGGCCGAGCCGCCGAAGATCGACAGCCAATTGTTGGGCGGCGTGCCGTCGGGCTTGGCGTCCGCCCACACATACCAGTCGGCTTTCGGATTGGTCCGGCTGGAGCGGCTTTCCTTGAACCAGGGGTGGATGTCGGCGGTGTGCGACAGCACCTCGTCGATCATCACCTTGAGGCCCAGCCGATGGGCTTCCGCCACCAGCGCGTCGAAGTCGGCCAGCGTGCCGAACATCGGATCGACGTCGCAATAGTCCGACACGTCGTAGCCGAAATCCTTCATCGGCGATTTGAAGAAGGGCGAGATCCAGATGGCGTCGACGCCGAGCGAGGCGATGTAGGGCAGCCGCCGGACAATGCCTTGCAGGTCGCCGATGCCGTCGCCGTTCGAGTCCTGATAAGAGCGCGGATAGATCTGGTAGATCACCGCGCCCCGCCACCAGTCGCGGTCTACGGCGGGGTCCGGTCTCGAACTCGTCTTCAAAGCCGATTGCATTGTCTCAACCTCCTTTCACCGAGCCGGCAAGCAGCCCGCGGACGAAATAGCGCTGCAGTGAGAAGAACACGATCAGCGGCACGATGATGGTGATGAAGGCCGATGTCGTGAGGATTTCCCAATTGCCGCCTCTCGAGCCGAGCAGCGCGTTGAGTTGCGCCGTCAGCACGATCTGGTCGGGCGCCGTGCCGAGGAAAACCATCGCCACCAACAGATCGTTCCACACCCACAGGAATTGAAAGATGGCGAAGGAGGCAAGCACCGGGAAGGACAGTGGCAGCACGATCTTGACAAAGATCTCGAAATCGCTGGCGCCGTCGATCCGTGCCGATTCCATGATCTCGCGCGGCAGGCCGGCGATATAGCTTCTGAGCAGGTAGATGGCGAAGGGCAGGCCGAAGCCGGTATGCGCCAGCCAGATGCCGAGATAGGTTTTCGACGGCACGCCGAAGAAGGTCCCGACGCCATTGTAGAGCTTGAGCAGCGGGATCAGCGACATCTGCAGCGGCACCACCAGCAGGCCGATGATCACCGCAATCAGCAGCGCCCGTCCGGGAAAGCGCATCCAGGCCAACGCATAGGCGGCGAAGGCGGCGATCAGAATCGGGATCACTGTCGCCGGAATGGTCACGGTCAGCGAGTTCATGAAGGAGCGGCCGATGCCTTGCGACAGAAGCACGTTCTCGTAGTTTTCCGTGGTGAATTTCGGCGGCGCCGAGGATGCATAGTAGACGCGCTGGCCGCGATCGCCTTCGAAGGCCTTCGGCGAAGACAGCACGAAGGTGCCGTCGGCGTTGACCTGCAGCGACACCCCATCGCCGAGATCGGCAGCCGTGCCGGCCTTGTATTGTGTCGGCGCCGCCGCCTTGGTGCCGAAGGCGCTGATCGCACGCTTGGCGCCGTCGCCGAAGACGTTGCCTTCGATGACGTATTTGCCGTCCTTCTGGGTTTGTGCGGACGCAGCCGGCAGACGCCCAGCCTCGGTCTGGCT
This sequence comes from Mesorhizobium sp. M1A.F.Ca.IN.020.06.1.1, assembly GCF_004023265.1. Taxonomy (NCBI): domain Bacteria; kingdom Pseudomonadati; phylum Pseudomonadota; class Alphaproteobacteria; order Hyphomicrobiales; family Phyllobacteriaceae; genus Mesorhizobium; species Mesorhizobium sp. M1A.F.Ca.IN.020.06.1.1. The sequence continues at coordinate 3,546 of NZ_RZSR01000046.1, read as the reverse complement.
GGAGCTTGAGAAGGAGTTCCACCAACCCGACGCGATGATCTGGTCCTTGTCGCGCAGCGACGACACGAGGATGCCGAGTGTCGGGATGGTCCAGATGACGACGAAGACCAGCACGGCGAGATGAACGCCGAATCGGCCGACGAAGGACTTTCCGCGGGTCGCAGCCATCTCAGTGTCCTCCCGTCTCTTTGTTGGCCTGGCGAATGTTCCAGACCATGATCGGGATGACCGCGATCATGATGATGATGGCGATCGTGGCACCGCGGCCGAAATCGCCGCCGCCGCGGAACATCCAGTCGAACATCAGATTGGCGAGCACCTGGCTGTTCCATTGGCCGTTGGTCATGGTCAGCACGATGTCGAACACTTTCAGCACCAGGATGGTGATGGTGGTCCAGACAACTGCGATCGTCCCCCAGATCTGCGGCACCATGATCTTCCAGAAGATCTGGAACGGGTTGGCGCCGTCGATCACGGCCGCCTCCAGCGTCTCTTCCGGAATCCCGCGCAAGGCCGACGACAGGATCACCATGGCGAACCCCGTCTGGATCCAGATCAGGATCACCATCAGGAAGAAATTGTTCCAGAACGGCAGCGATATCCAGACCTGCGGCTGGCCGCCGAAATACTGGATGATGGCGTTGAGCAGGCCGATCTGCACCTGGCCCTCGCCGCGATACTCGTAGATGAATTTCCAGATCACGCTGGCGCCGACGAAAGAAATCGCCAGCGGCAGGAAGATAAGGCTCTTGGCGATCGTCCCCCACCAGATCTTGTCGGTGAGCACGGCGATGATCAGGCCGAGGAAGGTGCAGGCCGCCGGCACCACCGCCAGCCATAGGATGTTGTTGAAGATCGAGTTGCGGAAATCCTGGTCGCTGAACGCCCATTGGTAGTTGGCGAGGCCGACGAAATGCTCGCCGCCACGGTCGAGAAAAGAGAGCCGCAGCGTCTCGATCACTGGATAGATCAGATAGATGGTCAGGATGATCATCGCCGGCCCGACGAACAGCCATGGCCGCACCAGCCCTTGCCGGCGCAGATTGTCGACGGCGGCGCTGCCGGAGACGCCGCGCGACGGAAAGATGAGATCGAGCAGCTTGTTGGCGCCCCAGAAATACGCGACACAGCCGCCGACGCCGATGATGATGACGAATATGGCCGAGAAAATCTGAGCCGCCATGGGTCCCTCTCCCTGGGCATGACCGGCCGGCCAAGGCTGGCAGCCGCATGCGCCGACTTTGAGTTATTCGGAACGCGAAGGCTTCCGGCGTGCGTTGCCGGTCGGACCCGGGCCGTAGCCCGGATCCAGTAGGAGGATGAGGAAAGTCTCGGGTCGCGCGCGGCGGCCTCTCTGCTTACTTGATGGCATCCCAGCTCTTCTGGATATCGGCGGCGACGTCCTGGGCGGACTTGCCGCCGACCAGGTCGATCATGCCGGTCCAGAAGGAGCCTGCGCCGACCTTGCCGGGCATCAGGTCCGAGCCGTCGAAACGCACCGTGGTGGCCCCGACCAGGATCTCGCCCTGCTTCTTCAGCGCGTCGCTGCCATAGGCGTCCTTGTTGGCTCCTTTGAAGGGCGTGACGAAGCTCTTCTGCGCCATCCACAATTCATGCGCGAGCGGCATCTCGAGGAACTTGATGAACTCACGCGAAGCCTTGGAATCCTTGGTGATCATCACCAGCGTTCCGGCCACTTCCAGCGGCGTGCCCAGTTCCGGCTTCGAGGCATAGGGCGGGTAGGGGAAGAAGTCCGCATCCTGGCCGAGCTTCACATTCTCCGGGAAGAACGAAGGAATGAACGATGCCTGATGGTGCATGTAGCACTTCGGCGGCACCGTAAAGAGGCCCTTCGGGCTGTCGCGGAAGTCGGTTGCGGCGACTGCCTTGGCACCGCCGTCGACCATCTTATCGTCGGTTGCGATCTTGCCGAAGATGTCGAGGGCGTTGACCACGGCCGGATCGGTGAAGGGAATCTCGTTCTTCACCCATTTGTCGTAGACTTCCGGCGGCTGGGTGCGCAGCATGATGTCCTCGACCCAGTCGGTCGCCGGCCAGCCGGTGGCGCCGCCCGAACCCAGGCCGATGCACCAGGGCTTGCCGCCGTCGGCAATGATCTTCTTTTCGAGATCGGCCAGTTCCTCCTGAGTCTTCGGAACTTTGTAGCCTGCCTCCTCGAAATTATCTGGCGAGTACCAGACCAGACCTTTCACGTCGATCTTGTAGGGAAAGGCATAGAAGCCCGGCTTGCCGTCCTTGCCCGTATAGGTGCCGAGCTTGGCCCAGGAGTCGCCGGCGGCATAATTTTCCTTGATCCAGGCGGCGACGTCGTCGCCCAGCGGGGTCAGCACACCCTTGGAAGCGAGATCCTGGATCAGTCCCGGCTGTGGCAGGATGGCGATGTTGGGCGGGCTGCCGGCCTGTGTGTCGATGACGATCTGCTGCTCATAATTCTCGGACGAGGAGTATTTGACCTCCGCTCCCGTCGCCTCGGAGAAATAGTCGAGCACCGAACGCACGAGCGTCTCGTCCTCGCCGCGCCACGGACCGAAGATGGTCAGCGTTTCGCCCTTGAGGTCGACCTTTTTGAGATCGTCGTAATTCGCCCAATGAAACTTCGAATCCTCGCCCGGCTTGAATTTCAGTTCGGCATGTGCCGGCAGGCCAAGGGTGAGCGCAGCGAACGCAGCACCCAAGAGAAGCATTTTCTTCATGGCAGTCCTCCCAGTGTTGAGACAGTTCGGACGAAACCTCCATCTCGTCCGCCGACGCCCACGGAACTGTGACTCAGCGAGAAGGCAACCGCAACCTTTCGAAGAGTCTTCCAAAGCGCTTTGGCTAAATCTGATCTCGCCATTGAATCATGCGGAAGTCAAGAGGTCGGCCGTGCTAATCGATTTAAACCCGCTTGCGAGTGAAGGAAAAAGTGCAATGCAGCAAGTTTTTTTGGCGCTGCAGCAGCAATTTCGGCTTCAAACTGCCTGTGGCGGCCCCTAAGGTCATGACGTTCCGACGACGGTGCCAGCGATCCTCGGATCGATTCAAATTGAAAGCGCTTTGAGGCTGGAGGCCTCGATGAACCTCAAGCAACTCTCGCACATGCTGTCGCTTTCGCAAACCACGGTAAGCCGGGCGCTGAACGGCTACCCGGAGGTCAGCGAGGAGACGCGGCGTCGCGTGATGGATGCCGCTAAGCGCCACGGCTACCGGCCGAACCCCAGCGCGAGGCGGCTGGCCACCGGCAAATCGGGAATGATCGGCTATGTGCTGCCGACCGGCAACGCCGTCGACATCGATCCGCATTTCGTCGAGTTTCTTTCGGGTCTCGGCGACTATGCCCGCTCGCACGAGCTCGATCTGGTGCTCTCGCCGGCCGACGCCGACGACCAGGAGACGACCTATCGGCGCATCGTCGCCAACCGGCAGGTCGACGCCGTCTACATTTCCTCGCCACGCCCGGCCGACCGGCGGCTGGCGCTGGTCAACACGCTGGGCATCCCCTTCATCATCCATGGCCGCAGCGAGGGCTTTGAGTTCGACTATCCC
>NZ_RZSR01000471.1:0-4514 GCF_004023265.1 Mesorhizobium sp. M1A.F.Ca.IN.020.06.1.1 | reverse complement strand
AGTCCACGCAGTGCCGCGGGATATCCACCCGCCGCCAGTCGGTCGAGCCTTCCCGCACCACCACCCGCCGCGCTACCCTCCGGTATGAGGGCGCGATTTCCGTGATGCGCCGCTCTCCTGGCCGCACCAGCACCTCGCGGGCGACGCCTTCGTATTCGGCCGGAAGGACGACGCGCCGGACGCGCTCCGGCTCGACGATGACCGTTTTGGCAACCCGCGCGTAGCGCGCCTCACGCCACACCTTGCACAGCACCTTGCGGCCGTGGATGACCCGCCATTCCCAGGCATAGCCGCCGTCATCCACCCTGACCGTGTGATAGACGGTGCGCGTCACGGCCGGCACGACTTCATAGCTGATGCGAGGCGTGGCGATCCGTTCGATGCTCTCGGTCGTGCCGTAGATCGGCGGGTCATAGTGGACGAGCTGGCCGCCGGGGCTCACCATCACCTCTTCATAGACCGTGTCGTAGATCGCCGGCCGATGCACCGGCTCGTAGCATTCGAGCGTGCGGCCGCCGGCCGCGGCCTGCGACACGGCCGCAAGCATTGCGAGGCTGGTCGAGGCGAGCGATGCGGCACCCTTGCGAAGGGAGCTCTTGCAAAAGGAACGCGTGCAAAAGGAACTCTGGCTAAACATGACGTTCCCCCGTTGAAAAAAGGACGCCGGTTCAACGCGGGAGCGTATCGGAAGGTCCGCCATGGACGGGGATTTCACGGCTTGTCGTTAAGCAGCGCGGTTAAGAAACTGCTACCGTGGCGGCCGGGTAGCGCCCTCGCATTTCGGGCAAAGGGCCATCTCCGTCGCAACCTGCAGCATTTCCTTGGGCCGAGCCGCTTGCTTCGACTTAACCAGATGGCTAGGAGGGGCGGCCTTGCGCTAGGGTGAGCCGGCATCCTATTTAGGATTCAACGATCCAGAACCGATTCCGCCCGATTGCTCAGGTCTACGGCGCCGGAATCCATCCAACAAGGGTAGTCCATGAAGAACCCGGTCGAAACCTACATGAACCTCGTTCCGATGGTGGTCGAGCAGACCAATCGCGGCGAGCGTGCCTACGACATCTTCTCCCGCCTGTTGAAGGAACGCATCATCTTCATCACCGGCCCGGTCGAGGACGGGATGGCGACGCTGGTTTGTGCACAGCTTTTGTTCCTCGAGGCGGAGAACCCCAAGAAGGAAATCAACCTGTACATCAACTCGCCGGGCGGTGTGGTGACATCGGGCATGGCGATCTACGACACCATGCAGTTCATCAAGCCGGCGGTATCGACGCTCTGCATCGGCCAGGCAGCCTCGATGGGCTCGTTGCTGCTTTGCGCCGGCCACAAGGATATGCGGTTTGCCACGCCGAACGCCCGTGTCATGGTCCATCAGCCGTCCGGTGGCTTCCAGGGCCAGGCGTCGGACATCGAACGTCATGCGCAGGACATCATCAAGCTGAAGCGCCGCTTGAACGAGGTCTATGTCAAGCACACCGGCAAGAGCTATGACGAGATCGAGCGGACGCTCGACCGCGACCATTTCATGACCGCCGACGAAGCCAAGGAGTTTGGTCTGATCGACAAGGTCATTACGACGCGCGAACTTGGCGAAACCCCCGCCGCATAGGCTCTGATTGGGGGCTGAATGGCGGGATAACGCGCTTTTGGCGCGGCTTGCGGCATTTCGGCCACAATTGCCTGTTCCCTCAAGGTTCGGGATTGCCTACGTTAAGGCTATGTTGATTTTCGACGGCTTAGCTTTGCATGGGGTTGCTGCGAATCATTGTCGCGTTTTCTGATTGTGTTTCGGACGGAATGCGCTGTGTGAGCCGGGGCACTGGCGCCGCCGGATTCCTGCGATAGATTGGTGAGACGCCAATGCGACCAGACCATCGGCTGGCAGGGCGGTGAAAGGACAGAAAAATGAGCAAAGTTAGCAACAACGGCGGCGATTCAAAGAACACGCTCTATTGCTCGTTTTGCGGCAAAAGCCAGCACGAAGTGCGCAAGCTGATCGCCGGTCCGACCGTCTTCATCTGCGACGAGTGCGTCGAACTCTGCATGGACATCATCCGCGAGGAGAACAAGACCTCGATGGTGAAGTCGCGCGAGGGCGTGCCGACCCCGCAAGAGATCCTCAAGGTTCTCGACGACTATGTCATCGGCCAGCCCTACGCCAAGCGGGTGCTGTCGGTGGCGGTCCACAACCACTACAAGCGCCTCGCGCATGCCGGCAAGAACAACGACGTCGAATTGGCAAAGTCGAACATCCTGCTGATCGGGCCGACCGGCTGCGGCAAGACGCTGCTCGCCCAGACGCTCGCCCGCATCATCGACGTGCCTTTCACCATGGCCGACGCCACGACGCTGACCGAAGCCGGTTACGTCGGCGAGGACGTCGAGAACATCATCCTGAAGCTCTTGCAGTCGGCCGACTACAATGTCGAACGTGCGCAGCGCGGCATCGTCTATATCGATGAGATCGACAAGATCTCGCGCAAGTCGGACAACCCGTCGATCACCCGCGACGTCTCGGGCGAGGGCGTGCAGCAGGCGCTGTTGAAGATCATGGAAGGCACAGTGGCCTCCGTGCCGCCGCAGGGCGGCCGCAAGCACCCGCAGCAGGAATTCCTGCAGGTCGACACCGCCAACATCCTGTTCATCTGCGGCGGCGCCTTTGCCGGACTGGACAAGATCATCTCGGATCGCGGCCGCAAGACCTCGATCGGCTTCGGCGCAACCGTGGCGTCGCCCGAGGATCGCCGCACGGGCGACCTGTTCCGCCAGGTCGAGCCGGAGGATCTTTTGAAATTCGGCCTGATCCCGGAATTCGTCGGCCGTCTGCCGGTTCTGGCGACGCTCGAGGACCTCGACGAGCCGGCGCTGATCCAGATCCTGACGGAGCCGAAAAACGCGCTGGTCAAGCAGTATCAGCGGCTGTTCGAGATGGAGAATGTGGATCTCACCTTCCACGAGAACGCGCTGTCGGCGATCGCCAAGCGCGCCATCGAGCGCAAGACCGGCGCGCGCGGCCTGCGTTCCATCATGGAAGCGATCCTGCTCGATACGATGTTCGAGCTCCCGGCGCTGGAAGGCGTGCGCGAGGTGGTGATCTCGGAAGAGGTGGTCTCGGGTAACGCCCGGCCGCTTTACATCTATTCCGAGCAGAAGGAAAAGAAGGGCAATGTCAGCGCCTGAAATGGCACTGATCCGGCAAATTTTCATGGAACGGCGCCCGTGTGGCGCCGTTTTGCTGTGAGGGGCTTACCTGTAGGTGATGGAGTGGCTGATCAAAGCATGCTAACCCTTGATCTTTGCACCGCCCGCATCCACCTAACAGCGGAAGGCCGAGGGCCTGAATTCTGCGCTGTAAAATTCCCGTCACAAACGGTGGTAGGCGGAACGACGCTCGGTCGTTAATATAAGATTCGCGGTTGGCTCAATTAGCGGCCGCGACATGAAAGGTTGGACAATGGCCAAAATATCCAGGGCTTCCGGCGACGGCGTGTTTGCAGTCCTCCCACTGCGCGACATCGTCGTGTTCCCGCACATGATCGTCCCGCTCTTTGTCGGGCGTGAAAAGTCGATCAAGGCGCTGGAAGAAGTGATGGGTCAGGAAAAGCAGATCCTGCTTGCCACCCAGATGAACGCAGCCGACGATGATCCTGAACCCGATGCGATTTTCGACATCGGCACGCTCGCCAATGTGCTGCAGCTCCTGAAGCTTCCCGATGGCACTGTGAAGGTGCTGGTCGAGGGCGCCTCGCGCGCCAAGATCGTCTCGTTCACCGAACGTGCCGACTTCCACGAGGCCCGCGCGACCGCGTTGGTCGAGCCGGAGGAGGAAGAGGTCGAAATCGAGGCGCTGGCCCGCTCGGTCGTCACCGACTTCGAAAACTACGTCAAGCTGAACAAGAAGATTTCGCCCGAAGTGGTAGGTGCCGCCAGTCAGATCGACGACTATTCCAAGCTCGCCGACACCGTTGCCTCGCACCTGGCCATCAAGATCCCCGAGAAGCAGGAGATGCTCGCCACGCTCTCCGTCAAGGAGCGTCTCGAGAAGGCGATGGGCTTCATGGAAGCCGAGATTTCCGTGCTGCAAGTGGAGAAGCGCATCCGCAGCAGAGTCAAGCGCCAGATGGAGAAGACGCAGCGCGAGTACTACCTCAACGAGCAGATGAAGGCGATCCAGAAGGAGCTCGGCGAGGGCGAGGACGGCCGCGACGAGGCTGCCGAGATCGAGGCGCGCATCAAGAAGACCAAGCTTTCCAAGGAAGCCCGCGAGAAGGCGGAAGCCGAGTTGAAGAAGCTGCGGTCGATGTCGCCGATGTCGGCTGAATCGACGGTCGTGCGCAACTATCTCGACTGGCTGCTGTCGATCCCGTGGGGCAAGAACTCCAAGGTCAAGCAGGATCTCGGCTACGCCCAGGACGTGCTCGACGCCGATCACTTCGGCCTCGACAAGGTCAAGGAGCGCATCGTCGAGTATCTCGCCGTGCAGAGCCGTCAGAAGAAGATCAAGGGTCCGATCC
>NZ_RZSR01000470.1:0-4520 GCF_004023265.1 Mesorhizobium sp. M1A.F.Ca.IN.020.06.1.1 | reverse complement strand
AGCTTTGCCATATCGGCAGTGCGCAGCGCCTTGTCGTCGAGGCCGGCGAGCTGGTCAGCCTTTGGAAAGCTGACATACACCGAGAGCGGCGCCGTCGCGTTGGCAAAGGATTCGCGCATTGACTGGCCGCGATCCTCGTCGGCCGTCAGCACGAAATGTTGCGCCCCTTGCTCGGCCGTTATGAAGACGGCAATCAGCGGCCGCTCGCCGTGCCATGGCTTGCTGCCGAGCTGCGCCAGGAGCTTGTCGACGACTGTGGGCTTGTAGAGGCAGGTGAGATCGTGCGGCCGGTCATGCGTGCCTTGCTCGTCATGGATCGGAACGCCTTCCAGCCGGTCGCGGTAGCGGAAGGATTGGACAAAGTCGGCCGCCTTATTGCGCAGCGCCAGCATCTCCGGCTTCTGCGTCAGCCGCTGATCGCCTGAAACCTTGACCAGCACCTTGTCCAGACAATCCTTGAAGCCGATCTCGCGATTAGCCTCGCCGGTGCCGGTGACGATCGTCTGCGCCAGGTAGAGTTCAGAGGCTGCCTCGGCGGCGGCCGGCGCAACTCCCAGAAAGAGGAGACCTGCCAATCCAGCAACGAGACGAGAAACCCCAGCCATGTCGATTAGCTCGAAATCTGTCGCGCCGCCTACGCGCGACACTTTGCCGGTTACCTAACACCGGAAGCGGCTGGCCGCCAGCGCGGCGTTGCCGCCATTGACGCATCCTTATGCCGCCTTTAGCACTTCAATCCCCCTGGAAGGGCGGAGAGGAGGATTCTCTGGCGATGGATTTTGGCGGAGGGACGAGATTCGCTTCGAGCGTCTAGGCAAGGCGGGCGTCGTCACACTGACGCGGCCGCAGGCGCTCAATGCCGTCACCCATCGCATGGTCAAGGCGCTTGGCAAGGCGCTTGACGCCTGGGAGGGCGATGCCGGCGTCGCCGTCGTCGTCGTCAAGGCTGAGGGCAGGGCGTTTTCCGCCGGTGGCGATATTCTGCACATTTACGAGGCGGGCCGCGCCGGCAAGCCGCCGGTCGACTTCTTCGCCGACGAGTATCGTCTCAATGCCCGCATCGCCCGCTTCAGGAAACCCTATGTCGCGCTGATCGACGGCATCGTCATGGGCGGCGGGGTCGGCATTTCCTTCCACGGCTCGCACCGCGTGCTGACCGAGAACGCGCAATTCGCCATGCCGGAAGTCGGCATCGGCTTCTTCCCCGATGTTGGCGCCAGCCATTTGCTGCCCGATCTCGGCGGCAGCTTCGGCACGTATCTGGGGCTGACGGGAAACCGCATCCGCTATGGTGATGCCCTGTGGTCGGGCCTCGCCACCCACACGATCAAGGCCGAGGACCAGGCGGGGCTTCTTGACGAGCTGGCGACAAGCGGCGACGCGAACGCGGAGTTGCGCGATTTCTTCACACCCGCAAGACGCGAGACCGAGCGGCAGGATCTGGAATCGATCGCCCGCCATTTTTCGCAACCCTCGCTCGCCGCTATCGTCGCCAGCCTGGAACGAGCATCCGCCACCGACGCTTTCGCCGCCAAGACGCTGGCGACGATCAGGACGCGTTCGCCGACCAGCCTCAACGTCGCCTGGCGCGAGATCAGCGCCGGGTCGACGCTGTCGATGGACGAGTGCATGAAGATGGAGTTCCGCATCCTCAACCGCATGCTGGCCGGCCACGACTTTTATGAAGGCATCCGCGCCGCCATCATCGACAAGGGTTCGAAGCCGGAATGGCGGCCCGCCAGCCTCGATGCGGTGAGCGCGGCCGATGTCGACGCGTATTTCGCGCCGCTCGGGGCCGGGGAGCTGGAGCTGTGAGCGAGGTCACCTCCAGGCGCGTGGTGCTGCAGCCCTCGACCACCGAGATCATCTTCGCCTGGTTCCAGCGGGTCATTGCCGGCTACTGCCTGCTGTTCGGTGTCCTCTACTGGGTCCGGCTGATCGGCATCTATCCGGGCGAGCTCTGGCGCTTCGACCTGATGCCGGTGCACTGGCAGGTGGCCGCGGCCACGCTTGCCGTCTTCTTTCCTTTCGCCGCCGCGGGCCTTTGGATGCTTGCCTCCTGGGGGCCGGTGATCTGGTTCATCTGCGCGGCGACCGAGACCGTCATGTATGCCGGCTTTCCCAATCTCTTCGGACATCGGATCCTGATCGTCGTCTCACATGCCTGCGTGGCGCTGCTCTACATCGTCTTCCGCGTGGTCATCTGGCTGCAGAAGCGCCAGCTCAGGCAATAGCTTGCCGGGCGGCGTAAGGAACCTAGATACGGGGTCGGCGACTGCCCCAAAACCCTTGGCTAAATCTTTAGGTTAATTGTTCTTGCTCGTATGACCGTTCGTTAAGCCTCTTTCGAAACCTCTTACCGGTAAGCTCTTGTTAGCCCTGGCGTTTAAGTCGAATTTTATGAGTATTCGATAGTGTCGCGATCAAGGTGAAGAACAAAAAATCACCGGGCGACAAACGAGAGGCAAAGACAATGATCAATTCGCGTCCGGCGGCGAAGACCGCCAACGTTTCCGACGATCGCCGCGAGGCGATCCGTTCGCTGTACATGGAATCGCTGCAGCTGGTGGAGCGTCTGCATCGCCGTCTGCTTGACGTGATCAAGGACGAGTTCGACCGCAACGGCCGCTCCGACATCAACGCCATCCAGGCGCTTTTGCTCTTCAACATCGGCAATTCGGAGCTGACCGCCGGCGAGCTGCGCTCGCGCGGTTATTATCTCGGCTCGAACGTCTCCTACAATCTGAAGAAGCTGGTCGACCTCGGCTTCATCAACCACCAGCGCTCGCGCATCGACCGCCGCTCGGTCCGCGTCTCGCTGACGCCGAAGGGCAACGAGGTGGCCGAGGTCGTCGCCGGCCTCTACGAGCGCCATGTCGGCTCGATCGAGGCCGTGGGCGGCATCAACACCGACGAGTTCAAGCAGATGAACCGCGCGCTCCAGCGTCTGGATCGCTTCTGGAACGACACGATCGCTTACCGGATGTAAGCGGATTCGAAATCTAAGACGATCGAAGTCGCGCCGAAGAAGCGCGGCCGGAGGAAGCAATCAGGACCGGTGCCGACAGGTGCCGGTTCTTTTCTTTTGCGAAAGCGCGCTGCAGCAGGGCGCTTGACCGCCGAGCAGCGCGCGTGGAAGCTCTGCAGGCAAAAGAGGAGGGCCTCATGCGTCATATCCTGCTTGCGATTTGCGCTGTGATCCTTGTTTCACCGGCCGCTGCCCGGACTCTCGGTTATGGCTCCAAGGCCGGAATGGAGGTTACGGTCGTCAAGAAATCCGGCATCAACACCTCGCATGCCAGCATCCTGACCAAACATACGAGGCAGAACGCCATCGGATACTGCCGCGACTATGTCGGTAAGGTGACCGAGGATTGCATCGCTAAGGAAATGAAAACGCCCTTGCATCTGGAGATCACAGCGGACTGCAAGAGCGGAAAATTCACCACCTTTTACGGCGCCAACATGCTGTTCCAGAGGCGCAGCCCCGCCGGAAGCGAGACGGATTATCAGATCACCGACACCGACGAGAACGTGGTGCTCGATGGCTCGGGGGCCTCGGGCTACGACTACACGCTGGAGCAGTTCAAAGCCCTCTGCCCGAACCGGGTGAAATAGGGCAAACCGAGGATGACGGCGGGCATCCTGTGAACCCGCCGCTATCGGCGATGCCAAAATGCCTCGGTCCCATTTTTTGATCATCTTGCCGGATGCAAATCGCGGGCCAAGGTCACGTTGCCGCCATAATCGCAGTGAAAGCGAGAATGCGGGTGATGCTGCGGGCCGAGGCCCTGCGCTTCCTGGAGCAGGTGTCGTGGTCCTACGTTTTCACGCCCTGCTGACGCAAGTCATGGTTGGCTAATTGTTAAGATTGCCGACCCTAGAGTGCGGGCAACCCGCCAGTAGAGCGAACTGAGCGAGATTAGATATAGCTAAAATGTCTGGAACATCCATGAGAACCAGCCGCCGTTTCTTCCTGACCGGAGCCTCTGCGCTCGCCGCCGCCGTCGTCGCCGGCCATGCCAGCGCGCAGGATGTGATCGGCGACATTCTGAAATCCTCGACCCGCGGCAATTGGGACGACCAGTTCGACGCCCGTGCAAGCGAGACCGGCAAGGTTGCCTCGACGCTGCCGATCTTCAGCCTGCAGACCGTAGCCTTCACCGAGCAGGCGGTGGCGCAGTACCAGGGCATTGTCGGCCAGGGCGGCTGGGAGCAGGTTCCGGCAACCAAGAAATTGCAGCTCGGCGTCGACGATCCGGATGTCGTGCCGCTGCGCAAGCGGCTGATGGTCTCGGGCGACCTGTCGCAGAGCGCCGGCATTTCGACGGCGTTCGATTCCTATGTCGACTCGGCGGTCAAGCGCTTCCAGCTCCGTCACGGCCTGCCGGCCGACGGCTCCATGGGCAAATACACTTATTCGGCGATGAACGTGCCGGCGCCGATCCGGCTTGGCCAGCTGCAGACCAATCTGCAGCGGCTGCGCGAAAAGGCGGGCACGCTTGGCGACCGCTATGTGC
>NZ_RZSR01000469.1:0-4521 GCF_004023265.1 Mesorhizobium sp. M1A.F.Ca.IN.020.06.1.1 | reverse complement strand
CTCTTCAGCAGCGCCAGCGTCGCCGCAACCTCGTCGGAGGCCGGCGCCCGCGTTGCCGCAATCGCCAGCCGCGTCTCGGCATCCCAGGCACTGACCATCAGCGGCGGCATGAAGGCACGGCCCTTCTCATAACCGCGCCTAAGCGCCTTGCCGTCGACGGCCACCACGGCACGCGGTGGGCCGAGCCCAAGTTCACGCCGCAATGCCGCCATGAAGGCGCTCAGCGCATCCGACAACTCCTGCGGATCAAGAAGCCGAAACACCCGGCTGAAGGTGTCGTGGCTCGGACACCCATGCTTCAGTTCGATGAACTCTTTCAGCTCCTCCTCGCGCCCCTCTGCGAACTCCGCAATATCCACACAGCTTTTGGCCCCGCACAGCGTCGCCGCCAGCGCCAGAAACAGAAGTTCAGCAAGATCATGCCGCGCGTTGATGTCGCGCGGATCGCGAACTGCTTGCAGGATCGACAAAACAAGCCGCACTCGGGCCTCCTCTGCTACGAGAAAGCCTCTCAAGAATCCTTCTTTTGCGGCTTGGCAATAGCCAATCAACTTATCTGCGATTCCCCTGCCCTTGCGGGGGAGATGTCCGGCAGGACCGAGGGGGTGTGAAGGACGCTGCTTTCGGGATTCTCGCGAGCGATCAAGCCTAAACGCGGCGCTCCACCATCATCTTCTTGATTTCCGCGATCGCCTTGGCGGGATTGAGACCCTTCGGGCAGGTCTGCGCGCAATTCATGATGGTGTGGCAGCGATAGAGCCGGAACGGGTCTTCGAGATTGTCGAGCCGCTCGCCCGTCGCCTCGTCGCGGCTGTCGATCAGCCAGCGATAGGCCTGCAGCAAAGTGGCCGGGCCGAGATAGCGGTCGCCGTTCCACCAATAGCTTGGGCAGGACGTCGAGCAGCAGGCGCACAGGATGCATTCATAGAGCCCGTCGAGCTTCTCACGATCCTCATGGCTCTGCAGCCATTCCTTGGCGGGCGTCGGCGAGACCGTCTGCAGCCACGGCTGGATCGAGGCATGCTGGGCGTAAAAATTGGTGAGGTCGGGCACAAGGTCCTTGATCACGGCCATATGCGGCAGCGGATAGACCTTCACCGCGCCCGAAATGTCCTCCGCGCCCTTGGTGCAGGCCAGCGTGTTGGAGCCGTCGATGTTCATGGCGCAGGAGCCGCAAATGCCTTCGCGGCAGGAACGGCGCAGCGTCAGCGTCGGGTCGATCTTGTTCTTGATCCACAGAAGCGCGTCGAGAACCATCGGGCCGCAATCGTCCATGTCGACGAAGTAGGTGTCCATGCGCGGGTTCTCGTCGTCATCCGGCGACCAGCGGTAGATGCGGTATTCGCGCAGATTGGTGGCGCCCTCCGGCTTCGGCCAGGTCTTGCCCTGCTGGACTTTCGAATTCTTGGGTAGCGTGAGTTCGACCATTACCTGCGGTCCTTTCGGATGACGAGCTTCAGCCCGGACCAGATATCGTTGACGGCCGCGACCTTGACGTCGACAAGGTCGCGCTTGAGCGCCTCGGCGCGGATGACGTCCTCGGTGACGTCGGTCGGCACGTTCGAAGCCTTCTTCGGCCAGGAGACCCAGACCATGCCGTCGCGCTTGATCGCCGTCTCGATGCCGGCCAGGCCGTCCTCGATCTCGGCGCGCTGCCGGGTGAAAGCGTGCACGGCATCGTATTTCCGGTTGCCCGAGATCGCCGACCAGTAGGGCAGCCGATCGACCTCGGCAAACCCGACGGCTCCAGCCAACTCGTCGAGCTCGGGCGGCAGCGCGATGAAGGCGGCGACCATGCCGTCCTTCAGGCCGAGCTTGGCCGCAAGGGGCGTGCCGGAATATCCCGCGGCCGCCAATGCCATGTCAGTAGACCCTCGCCTTTGGCGCGATCTTGGCCAGGCTGATGCCGCCGTCCTTTTCCGCCAGCAGCGGGTCGGTGTGCACCGGGCGGTAGGAAAGCGTCACCTTGCCGTCCTCGCCGACGTGGGCCAGCGTGTGCTTGCGCCAGTTGGCGTCGTCGCGCGCCGAGAAATCCTCTCGCGCATGCGCGCCGCGGCTCTCCTTGCGCGCCTCGGCGCCGTAGACCGTGGCGATGGCATTGATCATCAGGTTTTCGAGCTCCAGCGTCTCGACCAGGTCCGAGTTCCAGATCATCGAGCGGTCGAAGACCTTGACGTCCTTGAGCTCGCTCCAGATTTGAGAAACGCGCTTGCAGCCATTTTCCAGCGATTCCTGCGTGCGGAACACCGCCGCGTCTTCCTGCATCGCCCGCTGCATCTTTTCGCGCAGCGCCGCGGTCGGGGTCGAGCCGCTGGCGTGGCGCAGCTTGTCGAAGCGATCCATGATCTTGTCGACCGATTCCTGATTGGGCGACGCAATCGCCGACTTGCGATCGATCACCTGGCCGGCGCGGATTGCGGCCGCGCGGCCGAACACGACCAGATCGATCAGCGAGTTGGAGCCGAGCCGGTTGGCGCCATGCACGGAGGCGCAGCCGGCTTCGCCCACGGCCATCAGGCCGGGCGACACGCGGTCGGGGTTGTCGAAGCTCGGATTTAGCGCCTCGCCCCAATAATTGGTCGGCACGCCGCCCATATTGTAGTGGACCGTCGGCAGCACCGGGATCGGCTCCTTGGTCAGGTCGACGCCGGCGAAGATCTTGGCCGATTCCGAGATGCCCGGCAGCCGCTCGTGCAGCACCGCCGGATCGAGATGGTCGAGATGCAGGAAGATGTGGTCCTTGTTCTTGCCGACGCCGCGGCCCTCGCGGATCTCCAGCGTCATGCAGCGCGAGACCACGTCGCGCGAGGCGAGGTCCTTGGCCGACGGCGCGTAGCGCTCCATGAAGCGCTCACCCTCGGAATTGACGAGATAGCCGCCCTCGCCGCGCGCGCCTTCGGTGATCAGGCAGCCGGCGCCGTAGATGCCGGTCGGGTGGAACTGCACGAACTCCATGTCCTGCAGCGGCAGCCCGGCCCGCGCGGCCATGCCGCCGCCGTCGCCGGTGCAGGTATGCGCCGAGGTGGCGGAGAAATAGGCGCGGCCATAGCCGCCGGTCGCCAGCACCACCATCTTTGCCGAGAAGCGGTGGATGGTGCCGTCGTCGAGATTCCACGCCACCACGCCGGTGCATGTGCCGTCCGGCTCCATGATCAGGTCGAGCGCGAAATACTCGATGAAGAACTGCGCGTTGTTCTTCAGCGACTGGCCGTAGAGCGTATGCAGGATGGCATGCCCGGTGCGGTCGGCGGCGGCGCAGGTGCGCTGAACCGGCGGGCCGTCGCCATAATTCATCATGTGGCCGCCGAACGGCCGCTGATAGATCTTGCCCTCTTCGGTGCGCGAGAATGGCACGCCGTAATGCTCGAGCTCATAGACGGCGGCCGGCGCCTCGCGCACCATGTATTCCATGGCGTCGACGTCGCCCAGCCAGTCTGAGCCCTTGACCGTGTCGTACATGTGCCACTGCCAGGAATCTGGGCCCATGTTGGAGAGCGAGGCGGCGATGCCGCCTTGCGCCGCGACCGTGTGCGAGCGTGTCGGAAACACCTTGGTGATGCAGGCGGTGCGCAGCCCCTGCTCGGCCATGCCGAGCGTGGCGCGCAACCCGGCGCCGCCGGCGCCGACGATCACCACATCGAATTTGTGATCGACAAAGGTGTAGGCCGAAGCCGTGCTGGCTGTGTTTGCGCTGGCCAAGACGTCAGCCTCCGAATGCGAGTTTGAGCAGAGCGAAGAGCGAGGCGACGCCGACTGCTATTGAGAAGAATGTGTTGAGGGCGATCAGCGCCAGCTTCATGCCCTCGCCATGCACATAGTCCTCGATGATGACCTGCATGCCGATCCGCATGTGGTAGAGCGCAGAAATCAGCACCAACGACAGCACCAGCGCCACGAAGGGGTTCGCGAGCGACGCCCGCACTTCAGCATAGCCGTGGCCGTTGAGGGCGATCAGGAAGCCGACGAAGAACAGGATGAGCGGGATATTGGCCACCGCCGTCAACCGCTGGCGCCAGAAATGGCCGGTACCCTCACGCGCCGAACCAAGGCCGCGAACCTTCCCGAGCGGCGTGCGCATGTCCGAATTCTTTGCGGTCATCAGAGTGCCCCCCGCGCCATGTAGCCCGCGATCCAGATCAATAGCGTCAGCACGATCGAGCCGGCGAGCGTTGCCCATGCGATCCTCGAGGCGGTGTGTTTTTCGAGCCCGGCGCCGGTGTCCCAGACGAGATGGCGCAACCCGCCCAGCATGTGGTGCATCAGCGCCCAGGTGTAGCCGAACAGGACCAGCCGGCCGAGCCAGGAGCCGAAGGCCCAGTTGACCCAGTCGAACGCAGCCTGCGAACTCGACGCAGCGATCAACCAGGCCGCCACCAGGAGCGTGCCGAAATAGAGCGCGCCGCCGGTGATGCGATGGATGATCGACATCGTCATCGTGATCGGGGGCCTGTAGATCGTCAGGTGCGGCGAAAGCGGCCGTTCACGTCTGGCAATTGCGCGGGTGGCTGGTGATTTGCTCAT
>NZ_RZSR01000468.1:0-4536 GCF_004023265.1 Mesorhizobium sp. M1A.F.Ca.IN.020.06.1.1 | reverse complement strand
CGTAAAGGCCCGGTCTTGCGCCGGCAATGACCGGGCTGCTGCCGATACCGATGCCGTTCTGGGCTAAGAACGCGATCTGATCGCGGGAAAAAGGGTCGTCGCCGAAGGCCGAGACATAGGTCGCGGGCCGGCCGGGGCTGAGCGCATGCAGCGCCCATAGCGTATTGAAGGTGTCGCCGGCAAAGCCCATACGCCAGTTCGGTCCTGCCTGGCCCGACAGTTCGAGCATGCATTCGCCGATCGACGCGACACCATTGGCTTCCATATGACTTGTCCTCCTAAAGCTTTGGTGCTGTAGCTTTTTGCAGCCAGCAGCGCCATGCTTGGCGCAGGCCGATTTTTGCGCCAGAAGCGATTTCCCACAGGCGGGAGGGATGCTGCGCGCAGCCCGTGACGTTATCAGCCGAAGAGGAGCCGGTTTGGCATCGATATGGCGTTACATTCTTGCGGGTCTCGGTCTTGCTGCCCTGCTGGTCGGCATTCTGACTGTCGTCTACCTGACGGCGCCGCATTCGGCACCGGGCCCCGATACGTCGCGTTCGAAAAAGACGGCGAGCGGCCTGTTCGTTGCGAGCTTCGAGCCGGAGCGCGGCGTCATCCGGCAGGGCGAGCTGCAATCCTGGCTGCTGACGCTGAAGACCTCCGCCGGCGCTCCGGTGGAGGGGGCCGCGATCACCGTTTCCGGCGGCATGCCGCAGCACAATCACGGCCTGCCGACCAGCCCGCAGGCGACCGACTATATGGGGGCGGGACGCTACCGCATCGACGGCGTGAAATTCACCATGACCGGCTGGTGGCAATTGCGCTTCGCGATCTCGGCGGCGGCGGGTTCCGATTCCGTCGTCTTCAACATCGTGTTGTGAGCGGCCGATGAAGCGTCTTCTCCGCCTCGCAAACCTGTCCGCTCTGGCTGCGCTCGCTTGGCTTGGCGGTTGCGGCGAGCCCGAGTTCAGCGACGCCGAGAAGAAGGCCATCGCCTCGCTGGCGTTGAACACGCTGCCGGCGCTCAAAGCGGACATGACGAACCAGTATGCCGATGTGCCGGCCGCTGCGGCGCTCGGATCGACGCTGTTCTTCGATGTCGGCATGAGCCGCGACGGCACGGTGTCCTGCTCGACCTGCCACAAGATCGACCGTCAGTTCCAGGACGACCTGCCGCGGGCGGTCGGCGTCAATCGCCGAACCATGCCGCTGGCCGGCGTGGCGCGCGATCCTTGGTTCTTCTGGGACGGACGTCGCGACAGTTTATGGGCGCAAGCGCTGACGCCGCTCGAAAACCCGCTGGAGCAGGCCGGCAACCGCGCGGCCTTCGCGCATTACATCAAGGACCGGTTCGGCGAGCGCTATGAGCGCATTTTCGGGCCGCTGCCCGATCTTTCCACCGTGCCGGCCAATGCCAGCCCGCTCGGCACCGAGGCCGAAAAGGCGGCATGGAACGCCATGCCCGCCAGGCAGGCCGAAGACGTCAACCGCGTCTTTGCCAATATCGGCAAGGCAATCGCGGCCTTCGAGCGCTCGATCGAACCTGGGCAAACGCGTTTCGACCGCTTCGCGATCGACCTCGCGACCGGCACCAAGCCGCAAGGCGATGCTGCCTTCTCGCCGGAAGAGATCCTCGGGCTGAAGCTGTTCATCGGCAAGGCCAATTGCGTGACCTGCCATAACGCGCCGCGCTTCACCGACAGTTCGTTCCACAACACCGGCGTGCCGCCGGTCAAAGATCTGCCGCCCGACCGCGGCCGGGTCGATGCCGTGGCTCAAGTGCAGGCGGACCCGTTCAACTGCTTCGGCGAGTTCCGCGACGGCGATGAAAGCGCCTGCCGCGAATTGCGCTTCATGGTGAAGGACGGGCAGCAACTCGTGCGCGCCTACAAGACGCCGTCGCTCAGGGGGGCAGCTACGCGTGCGCCCTACATGCATGCCGGGCAGTTCTCGACCCTCGACGAGGTGGTGGCGCATTATTCGAAAGCGGCGTCCAGCGTTGAAGGCGTTTCGGAGATCCACCCGCTCGAGCTCTCCGATCGCGAGCGCGCCGCTCTGGTGGCGTTTCTGAAGACTCTGTCGGAGTAGAGTCTTAATTTTGCGCGATTCCGGACGGAAAACGGCTGCGCATCTTTCCTGGAATTGCGCTAGCGATCCTTCACCGTTTCCATCGCCACGAAGGTGGAAGTCTGTGCCACGTGGGGAAGGGCCGAAATGCGCTCGCCGAGCACGCGGCGGTAGGCGGCGATATCGGTGGTGCGGACCTTCAGGAGATAGTCGAAGCTCGACGCCATCATATGGCACTGCTCGATCTCCGGCACGCCCTGCACCGCGCGGTTGAACGCGTCGAGCGCCGCCGAGCGCGTATCCGACAGCTTCACCTGGACGAAGGCGACATGTCCTTCGCCCATGCGCTCCCGGTCGATAATCGCGCGATAGCCTCTGATGTAGCCCTCCTTCTCAAGACGCTTCACACGGGCCTGCACCGGGGTCTTCGACAGCCCGACCTTCAAAGCCAGCTCGGACATTGAAAGCCGGCCGTCGCGCCCGAGCGCGGCCAGGATGTTGCGGTCAATGCGGTCCAATTGGTCTTCGCTCATCGGTCTTACGGTCAAAATGGCGGGAGCTAAGCCTATATGATAGCTCGAATGGACTGTCTCGTCGATTTCTTTGGACCGACCTGGGCTCCCAGCTGTGCTAGCTTGCGCCAATCGGTCCGGCGACCGCCAGACCTGCTCGCTAACGCTTGCTCTCATGGATCCGACATGCCGCTCGATGCCATCCGCCAGCAGATCCGCGCCAACTATTTGCCCGACGAAGACGAGGCGGTGAGGCGACTGTCCGCGGCTGCCGGGCTTTCGGCGGAAGAGCGCAAGGCGATCTCGGCGCGTGCGGCCGATCTGGTGCGCGCGGTGCGCGGCTCGACCGACCCTCGGCTGATGGAGGTTTTTCTTTCGGCCTATGGCCTGTCGACCAAGGAAGGCGTGGCGCTGATGTGTCTCGCCGAGGCGCTGCTGCGCGTTCCCGATGCCGAGACGATGGACGATCTCATCGCCGACAAGATCGCGCCGCACGACTGGTCGGCGCATTCGGGCAGCTCGAGTTCCATTTTCGTCAACGCCTCGACCTGGGCGCTGATGCTGACCGGCCGCGTGCTCGATGATGGCGAGGGCGGCATCGAAGGCACGCTGCGCGCCATGGTGCGCAGGCTCGGCGAGCCGGTCATCCGCAAGGCCGTGGCGGCGGCGATGCGCGAAATGGGCGAGCAGTTCGTGCTCGGCCGCACCATCGCCGAGGCGGTCAAGCGCGGCCGTCCGATGACGCAGAAGGGCTATCTCTATTCCTTCGACATGCTGGGTGAGGCGGCCCGCACCGAGGCTGATGCGTTGCGCTATCACCGCGCCTATGCGGATGCGATTTCCTCGCTCGACGCGGGGTCCAATGGCCCGGACATTCGCTACAACCACGGCATTTCGGTCAAGCTTTCGGCACTGCATCCACGCTATGAGGTGGCGCAGAAGGAGAAGATGCTGCCGGTAATGGCCGAGCGGTTGTTGTCGCTGGCGCTTGCCGCGCGGCATTCGCGCATGGGCCTCAACATCGATGCCGAAGAGGCCGACCGGCTCGATTTGTCGCTCGACGTCATCGAACGCGTGCTCGCCGAACCGGAGCTTGCCGGCTGGGATGGTTTCGGCGTCGTCGTCCAGGCCTATGGCCCGCGCGCGGCCTTCGTCATCGACTGGCTCTATGCGCTTGCCAAAAAATACGACCGCAAGATCATGGTGCGGCTGGTGAAGGGCGCCTATTGGGACACCGAGATCAAGCGGGCACAGACGCTTGGGCTTGCCGGCTATCCGGTCTTCACCCGCAAGACCAACACCGACGTCTCGTATGTGGCCTGCGCGCGAAAACTGCTGTCGATGACCGACCGCATCTATCCGCAATTCGCCAGCCACAACGCGCACACGGTGGCTGCCATCCTGTCGATGGCGAAGGATCGCGACTCCTTCGAATTCCAGCGTCTGCACGGTATGGGCGAATCGCTGCACGAGACGGTGCGCAAGGCCGAAAGGACGCGCTGCCGCATCTACGCGCCGGTCGGTGCGCATTCCGACCTGCTCGCCTATCTGGTGCGGCGGCTCTTGGAAAACGGCGCCAACTCCTCTTTCGTCCACCAGTTGACTGACGAGGAGGTCGAGCCGGAAGAAATCGCCCGCGACCCGCTGGAGGCTGTAGAGAAACAAGGCCCCGCCGCCAATCCGGCGATCGCGCGGCCCGCCGCGATCTTCGGCGCCCACCGGCGCAATTCAAAAGGGTTCGACATCAGTGATGCGGTGACTCTTGCAGCCATCGACAGGGCGCGGGCGGAATTCGCGGGAGCGGATCGCTGGCATGCCAAGCCGATCACGCGCGCCGCCGGCTACGGCAAGCCGCGCCAGATCGTCAACCCGGCCAAGCCCGATGAGGTCGTCGGCACCGTGCATGAGGCGGCGGCCAAGCAGGTCGCGACGGCCGTTCGCATCGCTGTGGAGGCGCAGCCGGCCTGGGCAAAAC
>NZ_RZSR01000467.1:0-4540 GCF_004023265.1 Mesorhizobium sp. M1A.F.Ca.IN.020.06.1.1 | reverse complement strand
GGCGCTGGATGTCGCGCTTCGGCCGGCGGCGCCCAAAACCTTGAAACGCCGTCAGCCGCTGCCGATGCTCGCGCTGCCGATGCTTCCTGATTGGCTGCGACCGTTGCTGCGTGCCGCATTGAAATACGCCGCTGATGCGAGGCTCAAGACCCGCGTGGCCACACTCGTCGCCAGCCGAGGCTTCGTGCTGCATCCGATGGATTGGATGCCTGCTGCGTCGGATCAGGAAAGCCCAGATATCTATGCTCCCTGGGTCGACTGGCAAGCAGGCGCGGATGGCGACAGGCAGTCTCGACGAGGACAACTCACCGCTGAAACCTGGGATGATTTTTATCCTGCCGCGCGCCGTACAGCTTTGGTCGAATTACTGCGCACCATGCCTGTCTTGGCGCGGACGTTGATTGAGACCAAGGGAGCGAGCGAGCCGGCGGAGGTCAGGCTTGCGCTCGTGGAGCTGATGCGCTTCGGCTTGAGTGCCGATGACATTCCATTTCTAAAGAGCCTGTCCGCCGATCGCTCAGGCAAGGTGCGCGAAACGGCCGGCCGTCTCCTGGCAAGGTTGGGTGAACGTAGCGATCCAGCGGATGGCGTGTCGAAAGATCCGATAGCCGAGCTCGCCGCTTTCATTGAGGAAGGCAAATCCGGCTTCATCCGCCGCCGCACCACCTACACGCCGATAAAACCCAAGTCGCCTGCGCAACAGTCGCGTCGCGCCGACCTGTTCGCGTCCTGTTACTTCGGCGATCTCATCGCCCAATTCGGCAAGACTGAGCCCGATTTCATTGGCGCATGGCAGTTCGGCGTCGATGAGGGTGCCGATCTCTTTCTCGTTCGAATGATCGCGGTGTCCGGCAGCGATGCGGCGGTCGCCTGTTTGGCGGATTTGCTTGTCGCCGCCGGCGGCAGGCTGGCGCTTCTCGTCCTCCAGCTCATGTCGCGCTTGGACAACGGCAGGAAGCGTGTCCTGATCAGGCAGATCCTCGATGATGGGCAAAATCTGGCCGCGCTCAACCTGGTCGAAGGCGCGCAAGCAGGGTGGCTGGAATGGAGCGACCTCGCAAGGAGCAAGACGATTCCAGCGCTGCGTTCCGCCGTCTCGGGTGACAACGACGTCATGAAACGAAGCGCCGAGCAGTATCTCGAGACCCTAGGCTTTCTGGCCAATCCGGAGGCGGCGGAAAAATTGATCGACGAGGTGATCGCCGCCGGCCTGTCGCCCGCTTCCCCATCCCTCGGCCTGCTGCGGCTCAATGCGGCGCTGGCCGGAAACCCTTCGCAATCCGACAGATGATCAACCCGGAGAAGATCGCATGAACGCAGCCATCCGCCTTCCGGCCGAGCAGGTCTATGCCTCCGAACTGCAGGCGCTCGCGCGCCACGACGACCACCAGAAGCCTGCCGGCTGGAGCCTGTCGCCCAAGGCTGTCCTCACTTACCTGATGGGCGGCAAGGCGGGCGACAGCACGCTTATCACTCCGAAATATGTCGGACGTCGGCAATTGATGGAAACCGCGGTGGCGACGCTCGCGACCGACCGGGCGCTGCTCCTGCTCGGCGTGCCGGGAACGGCAAAATCCTGGGTCTCGGAACATCTCGCCGGCGCCATCATGGGAAACTCGACGCTGATCGTGCAATGCACGGCCGGCACCGACGAGAATCAGATCCGCTACGGCTGGAACTATGCGCAGCTCTTGGCGAAGGGGCCGAGCCAGGAGGCGCTGGTGCCGACGCCGCTCTACCGCGCCATGCAGGAAGGCAAGCTTTGCCGCTTGGAAGAGCTGACGCGCATGGGCTCCGACGTGCAGGACACGCTGATCACCGTGCTGTCCGAAAAGATGATGCCGGTGCCGGAGCTGAACACCTCGATCTACGCGCAGCGCGGCTTCAACATCATCGCCACCGCGAACAATCGCGACAAGGGCGTCAACGAACTCTCCTCGGCGCTGAAGCGCCGTTTCAATGTCGTGGTGCTGCCGCTGCCGGAGGACATGGCGGAAGAGGTCTCGATCGTGTCCCGGCGCGTCGGCGAGATGGCCGGCGGACTGGACCTGCCGGTGCCGAAAAATGTCGGCGAGGAGATCGCGCGCGTGCTGACCATCTTCCGCGAGCTGCGCTCCGGCGCGACCGCCGACGGCAAGGTGACGCTGAAGACGCCGTCGGGCTCGCTCTCCACCGCCGAGGCGATCGCCACGATGATCAGCGGCCTCAGCCAGGCGGCCTGGTTCGACGGCGGCAAGCTCCACGCCGAAGGCCTGGCGCCAAGCCTGGTCGGCGCCATCGTCAAGGACCCGGTCCAGGACAAGGTCGTGCTTGAGGAATATTTGGAGACGGTGCTGAAGAAGCGGCCGGACTACGCCGGTTATTACGCGGCGCTCAACGCGGCCATCTGAGCCATGACGCAAGGCGGCATCAGCTATTTCGGCATTCGCCATCATGGGCCGGGCTCCGCCGCGAGCCTGGTTAGAGCGTTGCAGGAATTGCAGCCGGCCGCCGTGCTGATCGAGGGGCCGGTGGATGCCTCGCCCTTGCTGCCCCTGCTTGCCAGCCCGGACATGAAGCCGCCGGTGGCACTGCTTTGCTACCCCGAGGACGATCCCGCCGCGACGCGCTTCTGGCCCTTCGCCGAATTCTCTCCCGAATATCAGGCGGCGCTGTGGGCTGTCGCCAACAAGGCGGCGCTGCGTTTCATCGACTTGCCGTCCGCCGCGCGGCTTGCCGAGCACGGGCCCGAGGGTTCGACCGACGCCGATGCGGACGAACCGGAGGCCACCGAAGAGCAGAGCGAAGCAAGCTCACGGATCCTTGATCCGATCGGCACTTTGGCGCGCGCCGCCGGCTATGAGGACGGCGAGAGCTGGTGGTCCGATATCATTGAGCAGAATCCCGCACCCGGGCCGATCTTTGCTGCCATCGCCGACGCGATGACGACGCTGCGCGACGGCGAGACGTCCATTGGCAAATTCGAGGCCATGCGCGAGGCGCATATGCGGCTGGAGATCGCCGCTGCGCGCAAAGAAATCGACGGGCCGCTGGCCGTCGTCTGCGGCGCGTGGCATGTGCCCGCCCTGCAAGCTGCGCATACGCAAAAGAGCGACCAGGCACTGCTCAAGGGCATCGGCCGGCGCAAGACCACGATGACCTTCGCGCCATGGACCGGACCGCGGCTGGCGCTGGGTTATGGCTATGGCGCCGGTGTCGTCGCGCCGGGCTGGAGCAAGCACCTGTGGCAGACGCGCGGGCAGGATGACGCTTCGGTGCTGTGGCTCGCGCGGATCGCTTCGGTTCTCAGGGCCAAGGGCCATATAATTTCGACCGCCTCGCTGATCGAGGCGGAGCGTCTGGCGCGGGCGCTTGCCGCCATACGCGAGCGCCCGAAACCGGGTTTCGAGGAACTGCGTGAGGCCTCGATCGCGGCGCTCTTCAACGGCGAGGCCTTGCTGTGGAAGATGGTCGAGGCCGAGCTTCTGCTCGGCGCCGATGTCGGCGAGATTCCAGCCGACACGCCGCTCGCGCCGCTGATCGATGACTTGCAGCGCAACCAAAAGGCCGCGCGGCTCAAGCCTGAAGCACTGGAGCGCGAGCTCTCCATCGACCTGCGCAGCGAGAGCGGTCTCTTTCGGTCGACGCTTCTGCACCGGCTGAACGTGCTCGGCGTGAACTGGGGCAGGCTGACGGATGTCGGCCGCAGCCGCGGCACGTTCCGCGAGCGCTGGCTGCTGGCCTGGCAGCCGGAATACGCCGTGCGCCTGGTCGAAAACCTGATTCACGGACCGACCATCGAGAAGGCCGCCAACGGCCGGCTTGTCCAGATGATCGGCGCCGCTTCGACGCTCGATGCTCTGGCCACGCTGGTGCAAAGCGCGATCACCGCCGCCTTGAGCGAGGCGTCCGCGGCCGGCCTCGCCGCGCTCGAGGAGAAGGCGGCGCATAGCAGCGAATGCCTGGAGCTCCTTGCGTCGGTGCCCCCACTTGCCGACATCATCCGCTATGGCGAAGCGCGCAAAATCGAGACGCAGCGCCTTGCCGGCCTCTTGGAGCGGTTGGTCATCGAAGGCGCGATCGCGCTGCCTTACGCCGCGCGCGATCTCGACGCGCAGGCCGCCGCAGCGCTGATGGCGGCGCTGCGCAAGGCCGACGAGGCGATCAGGCTGGTCGAGCCGGACGAGCATGTCCTGGATGCCTGGCGGAACGGCCTTGCGGCCGTGCTCGATTCATCGCGCTCGACGGCGCTCGTTGCTGGCTGCGCCGCACATCTGCTCTACGAGGCCGGGCACCTCTCCGCCGAGGCAACGGCCGGCCTTCTGGCAAAGCGGCTGTCGCCCGGAACGCCGGTCATCGACGCCGCCGCCTTTTTCGAAGGCTTCTTCAGCGGCGCCGGCCAGAGGCTGATCTATGACGAAGGGCTGCGCGGCGCTGTCGATTCCTGGCTGGCATCGCTCGACGAGGACGCCTTCGTTGCGCACCTGCCTTTGCTGCGCCGCGTATTTTCCAATCTCGACAGCATGGAGCGCCGCCGCCTGATCGAGGCCGTGCCTGTCTC
>NZ_RZSR01000466.1:0-4545 GCF_004023265.1 Mesorhizobium sp. M1A.F.Ca.IN.020.06.1.1 | reverse complement strand
GAACAGCACCGGGATGATCGAGCCGAAGATGCCGCCCAGAATGAACTGACCTTCGGCGCCGATGTTCCAGATGTTGGCCTTGTAGCAAACCGACAGGCCGACGGCGATCAGGATCAGCGGCGCCGCCTTGATGGCCAGTTCATGCAGTTGCCAGACCTCGCTGATCGGCTGAACAAAGTAGACATTGAACGCATTGAGCGGATTGACGCCGAGCAACGCGAACATGATGGCGCCGGCAATCATCGTCAGCGCGAAGGCGATGAAGGGCGAGAGCACCGAAAACAGCGCCGAGCGCTGCGGGCGTTTGACCAGTTCGAGGCGCATCATGCCGTCTCCATGCTGTGTTCGGCGTGGCCGGGCTCGGCGCCGCCCATCAACAGGCCAATCCTCTCGAAGGTGGCTTCGGCGATCGGCAGCGGCGCGGACAATTCGCCGTTGTGCATGACCGCGATCGCGTCCGACAGCTCGAACAATTCGTCGAGGTCCTGGCTGATGACCAGAACCGCCGAGCCGCTGCGGGCAAGCTCGATCAGCGCCTGGCGGATATGGGCGGCGGCACCGGCGTCGACGCCCCAGGTCGGCTGGTTGACGACCATCACGCTCGGCTTGCGGTCGAGCTCGCGGCCGACGATGAACTTCTGCAGATTGCCGCCGGACAGCGCCGCGGCCTCCGGATCGGGAGCGCTCTTGCGCACGTCCATCGCGGCAATGATGCGCTGGGCGGCGCTGTAGACGGAAGCGTTCCTGACCATGCCGCCGGAGCCGACGAAGGACTTGCCGTCGGTGGCATGGCGCGACAGCAAAAGGTTCTCCGAAAGCTTCATCCGCGGCGCCGCGCCGTGACCGAGCCGTTCCTCCGGCACGAAGGCGGCGCCCATCAGCCGCCGGCCGGTGATCGACACGCCGCCCGCATCCTTGCCGCGGATGCGCACGGAACTGGGAACCTGCTGTAGCACCTCACCGGAGACGGATTCGAAAAACTCGCCCTGGCCGTTGCCGGCGACACCGGCGATGCCGATCACCTCGCCGGCACGTACCGAAAGATTGATGTTCTTGAGCGGAATGGCGAACGGCGTCGCCGGCTTGCGGGTAAGCCCGCGGATCTCCAGCAATGCCGGCGCGGTCTCGATGCCCTTGGCCGGCGCGCGCACCACTGCCTTGACCTCATTGCCGACCATCATGCGGGCTAGCGACGCGGCCGTCTCCTGGCGCGGGTTGCAGTGGCCGACGACCTTGCCGTGGCGCAGCACCGTGGCGCGATCGCAGATGCGTTTGACCTCTTCCAGCCGGTGCGAGATGTAAAGGATCGACTTGCCTTCAGCGCGAAGCCGCTCCAGCGTTTCGAACAGCTTGTCGGCTTCCTGAGGCGTCAGCACCGAAGTCGGCTCGTCGAGGATGATGAGTTGGGGCGTCTGTAAGAGGCAACGGATGATCTCGATGCGCTGGCGCTCGCCGACGGAAAGATCGCCGACCAGCGATTCCGGATCGAGCGGCAGGCCGTAGCTGTAGGAGAGCGCCCGCGCCTTCGCGGCAATCGCGCTGATCGGCGAGCCGTCGTTCAGCGAAAGCGCGATGTTCTCGGCCGCCGTCAGCGCCTCGAAAAGCGAGAAATGCTGGAACACCATGCCGATGCCAAGCTTCTTGGCGAGGCCGGGGCTGGTGATCCTGACGGCTTGGCCGTTCCAGGAAATTTCACCCGAATTCGGTTCCAGCGAGCCGAACAGCATCTTCACCAGCGTCGACTTGCCGGCGCCGTTCTCGCCGAGCAGGGCGTGAATCTCGCCCTTCGCGATGTTGAGGTCGATATGGTTGCACGCCGTCAGCGTGCCGAAAATCTTCGTAAGGCCACGAACCTCCAGCAGGTTCGCCCTGTCATGATTTGCACTCACAGTGCCTCCCATCCAGTTACCCGGATATGTTCTGTGTTCCCGCTGGTATCGTATGCGCGGCCGACTTCGGTCGGAAAGCGGCACGCAACTTGAAAGAGCTTCAAGAATTCCAGCGGAAACTCAAGGGGTAAGATAGGCCTGTTCAGGGCAAGAGCGAAACCAGTAAGCTTGTCGGGGAAACCACTGCCTTGAGGCGCGGCAAGGCGCTGAAAAACAAGGCAGCCGGCTTAGGGGATGAGGATGGTTGTGCCCGTCGTCTTGCGGCCCTCGAGATCGGACTGCGCTTGTGCCGCGTCCTTCAGCGCGTAGCGCTGGTTGATCTTGATCTCGACGGCGCCGCTCAGCACTACCTCGAACAGCGCTTGCGCCGAGGCCACAAGGTCCTCGCGTTTGGCGTTGTAGACGAAGATTGTCGGGCGGGTCGCATAGAGCGAGCCTTTCTGCGCCAGAAGCGACATCGGGAAAGGCGGGATCGGCCCGGACGACTGGCCGAAGCTGACAAACATGCCAAGCGGCCTCAGGCAGTCGAGCGAAGCGGGAAAAGTGTCGTTGCCGACGGAATCATAGACGACGTCGCACTTTTTGCCGCCGGTGATGGCAGCGACGCCGGCGACGAAATCCTGCTCCTTGTAATTGATGACATGGTCGAAGCCATGTGCCTTGGCGAGCTCGACCTTGTCGACGGAGCTCGCCGTGCCGATCACCGTCGCGCCGAGATGCTTTGCCCATTGGCCCAGGATCAGGCCGACACCGCCGGCCGCGGCATGGTAGAGGATCGTGTCGCCCGCCTTCACCTTAAAGGTGCGGCGCAGCAGATATTCGGCCGTCATGCCTTTCAGCATCATGGCCGCCGCCTGCTCGTCGCTGATGCCGTTCGGCACCTTTACCACGCGGTCGGCGGCGATCACGCGTTCTTCCGAATAGGCGCCGACATTGACTGCATAGGCGATGCGATCGCCGGGCTGCAGCCAGTCGACGCCGGCGCCAACGGCCAGCACCACGCCCGCCGCCTCGCCGCCCGGGACCAGCGGAAAGCCGCCGGGCGGCGCGTAGAGGCCCGAGCGATGGTAGATGTCGATGAAGTTGAGTCCGATCGCGGTATGCCTGATCAGAATCTGCCCGGCGCCTGGCTGGCCGGGATCTGAATCCTCATAGGTCAGGACCTCGGGGCCGCCATGGGCGTGAATGCGGATCGCTTTGGACATTGCTCAACTTTCTCGGAAAAGGACGGAAGGTGGATATCGAGTCAGGATTTCCTGGCGCCAAGATTGGGGAACATCTGCATGATGCCCCCGATGCAGGCGAGATAGAGCCCGGTAACCGTAATGCCGGCCTTGGTGAAGATGCTGACCTGCTCGCTCAGAACCCCGATCTTGTCATAGAACGAGGCAAGTGCGGCCTGTGCCAATGCAAGCGCGCCGAAGGCGCACCATAACAGCGTCATGCCGAGATTGATCGGCCTGAGCCGCACCACCCGTACCGGATGGATGAAGTTGATCGGCAGGAAGGTGAGAATACCGGCGACCACGACCACGGCGAAGGAAACCCACTGCCCCGGCTCGATGACAAAGAGCGTGAACACCACCATGTTCCAGACGACCGGGAACCCCTTGAAGAAGTTCTCCTTCGTCTTCATGCCGGTGTCGGCGTAGTAGATCGCGCTGGAGACGACGATGATCGCCGCCGACAGGAACGACAGGTTCTCGCCCATCAAGCCGCGCTGGTAGAGCGCGAAGGCCGGAATAAGCACGTAGGTCACGTAGTCGATGATGTTGTCGAGGAGCTCGCCCGACCATGTCGGCAGGATCTCCTTGACTTCGAGCTTCCTGGCGATCGGGCCGTCGATGCCGTCGACGAAGAGCGCCAGCCCGAGCCACCAGAACATTGCCGTCCAACGTCCCTCGCTCGCCGCCACCAGCGACAGGAAGGCGAGGAACGAGCCGGACGCAGTCAGCAGGTGCACGGAAAAAGCCCGCGCCTGCGGCCACGTCACTTTCTTCTTCGGCCGCGGAATCCGCTCCGCGATTTTCTTGGCCGCATTCCGGGCCGCTGTGTTCTTGCTCACGGGCCTCGCCAATCCAGCTTGCATATCTCGGCCGAACGGCCGGCGAAATTCCAATTGCGGCCGAAGGCGCGCATCTTGCTCTTGTCCGACTTCGCCACGATGATTTCCGGTGCGATCCAGTATTCGGAATTGGTAATGACGGTGTCTTTGTCGCGGTCCTTGCCGGGTATCGGCGTCACCGCGCCGTCGATAATCCGCGGTATCTGGAAAACGCGCGTCCTATCACGCGTCTCATAGGTGATCGGCACCTGTTCCACGCCAAGGAAGTTTCCAACAAGAATCGACAGTAGCGAAGTGGTCCCGCCCGCCTTGCCGGTGAAGATTTTTGTCAGGGCCTTCACGGCATAGATGGAGGCGCGCTTGTCGATGAACAGGCCGGCGCTCCAGTTGCCGCGGCTCATATAGCCCGGGATTTCCATGACCAGACCAAGATTAAGGCCGGAAAGATCGACCTCGCCGAAATGGCCGGCGTCGATGCGGAACCCGGCCCACGTCTGGCAATAGCCTTCGGTCGGCGGATGGCTGCCGAGCGACAGAACGCAGGGGCAGAAAACCGTGCAATTGCAGGAGAGTACCAGCTCTCCCTTCATC
>NZ_RZSR01000465.1:0-4575 GCF_004023265.1 Mesorhizobium sp. M1A.F.Ca.IN.020.06.1.1 | reverse complement strand
AACGGCGCTCATCAGGCCGCCAACCAGAAGACGGCGCGCGAGCCGGTGATGGCGCTGGAGCTGACGGAAGTCCGGCGGGCGCTGAGCACGCTCGAGCAGAAAGGCCTGGTGCGCCAGGCCTTCGCTTCGCGCGTCGAGCGCTACGAGCATTTGATGGCGCAGCGCTTTTCGCTGACCACGCCGCAGATCGCCGTCGTCGGCCTCTTGCTCCTGCGCGGCGCGCAGACGGCGCATGAATTGCTCGCCCGTTCGGAGCGCATGACGCGCTTTGCCTCGATCGAGGAGCTTCGCGACAATCTCGATTTGATGATCGGCCGCCGGCCGCCGCTGATCCAGCTGCTCGAACGCGCGCCAGGGCAGCGCGAGGAGCGCTATGTGCATCTCTTGAGCGGGGCGGTGGAAGCAGCCGCGGTGGCAGCGCCTTGGCAGCCGCCGGCGTCGACAGACCCCGACCTTGAAGCGCGGGTCAAGGCGCTGGAGGAAGAGGTCGCGGCATTGCGGGCGAAGATCGAGGCGCTGGGCGGCTAGCCACTACGGGAGATGTCGGCGGGACAGCGCCCCCCCTGTCCCGCCGGACTCCCCCCTAGACTAGGGGAGATTGGCAGTTCCGGCGCCGGCGCCCTTCTTTCACCGTCGGCGATTGGCGAAAGCCAACGCGACATCCGATCTCCTCCCTTGAGAGCCCTTGAGAGGGAGATGCCCGGCAGGGCAGAGAGGGGGGCGAAGGATCGCTGCCCCCGCAATCTGCATCACCCCAACCGTGCATCCAGCGACACGTTGATCGCCCCCAGTGCCTTCGACACCGGGCACTCGGCCTTGGCCTTCTCGGCCAGTTCCTGGAACTTTGCCGCATCGATGCCCGGGACCGTGCCGACCAAGGTGATGGCGCTGCCGGTTATGCCGGTGCCGGGCACCAGTGTCACAACAGCCTTGGAGTCGAGCGCGGTGGCCGGGGTGCCGTTCTCGGCGAGGAAATGCGACAGCTGCATGGCGTAGCATCCGGCATGGGCGGCGGCGATCAGCTCTTCCGGATTGGTGCCGGATTTGCCGCTCTCATCCTCGAAGCGCGCCTTGAAGGAATAGGGTATGCCCTTCAGAGTCCCGCTCTGCGTCTCCAGCGTGCCCTTGCCCTCTTTCAGATTGCCTTTCCAGACGGCGTTTGCGGTGCGGTCCATGAAGTCCTCCTGGCTTGTCGGGGTTCGCGCCGGCGGGCGCCGGCGTTCCGCTGAACTATAGCGCGAGCGCGCCGGAAGACCATGGCGCGATTGCGCCCGCGAAGTCGAAGCGCGCGAAAAAATTCTCGAAAAAACGCGTGCAAAAATGTCGACTTCCGGGCGGCCTGACCGTCCTGCGGGCGGCCACGAAGTTCGGGGCCGAAGGAGGTTGAAGATGGACAATCTGTTTTTCGCACTTTGGAGGCGCCCCGGCGGAAGGGTGCAGCGACCGGAAGAGTTCTGGCTGGATCCCCCGGCCTTCGGCCTCGGCCGGCTGGCGGCGGCCGTGGCCATAATCGGGATTGCGGCATGCCTGCTCGATCATGCGGCGGCCAGAAGCAAGGCTGACAGCATCGCGGTCGCCTCCTATGGTTCATCGCAGGAAGGGAACTGACAATGAAATATGTCCTGCTGGTCTACGGCGAGGAAAAGGACCTCTTCGCGCTCACGCCGGAACGATCCGCCAAGCTCGACGCCGATTCGCTCGCCTATGACAGGGAACTCGATCGACAAGGCAAGCTGATCATCGCGCAGGCGCTGCAGCCGGTGAAGATGTCGAAGTCGCTCAGGCGTCGCAAGGGCAAGCGGCTGGTTACCGACGGGCCGTTCGCCGAGACGAAAGAACAGCTGCTCGGCTTCGTCATGGTCGAGGCCGCGGATCTTGACGAGGCGATGGCGATCGCAGACGGCATTCCGCTGGCCGAGCTCGGCACCGTCGAGGTCAGGGCTGTCTACGACATACCGGGGTCATGACCCGGAGCTATTAGCGGTTTGTTCATCGCCGCAATTGTCGCGAGTTGAAGCGATGCTGTACTTCTTCTATCGTTGCCGCGGTTTCGGGGGAATTCGGCATGCCTTTTCTGCTCGCTATGCTTGGCCTGCTCGGCGTGGCGGCCATCTGGTGGTACCGGCTGAAGGCGATGAACGAGGCGGCCAGCGAGGTCGCCGACGTTATCGGCCGCGTGCAGGGCAATATCCGCCGCAAGAAGCTGCGCAAACAGGCGGCACTTTCGCCGCTGACGGCGATCGACGATCCGGTCGTGGCCGCCGCGACGCTGATCACCGCGATCGTTTCGGAACATGGCCCGATCCTGCCGCAGCGCGAAGCCGTCATCCGTGAGGTGATCGCGCAGATTGCCGACAACCCTAAGAAAACCGACGAGGCCGTCGTCTACGCCAAATGGGCGGCCGCGCAGGTCGACGACACCACGATCGTCATCGACAAGCTGGCGCCGTTCCTGCGCGAGCGCCTCGAGCCGCACGAACGGGACGATCTGCTCAGCATGCTGAACCGGGTGGCACAGGGCGGCGAGCACCGCCTGCGCATCGCCGATCAGCGGATGGTGAGGCTGCGACAGAAGCTGGGTTTTGAGGTCAATTAAGCTGAAGCAGTGGCGGCCGGATCGCCTACCCTCGTGATTGGCCGAAACGCTTCTCGCATTGTCATTCTATGGCGGAGCAAGGAGCGAAGCGACGCGGCGCAGACCATAGAATCCATTCCGTTACCTATAAGCGTTGCAGCGGTGCAGAATTCTGCTCGGCGGCATTCTTCGACCAAGGTCACCGCATGGATCCTCGGGTCTTGGCGTCCGCTTCGCTCCCGCTCCGCCCGTGGATGACGACGTCGCGTAGGCACCGGCCAATTGCTAGGCGCTAGATCGCTTCGCCCTTCAATAGCCGCGGCGTGTCGCCTGACAGGCCAGACGCCTGACGGATGAAGAAGTCCTTGAGCTTCGGCATGCGCTCGACGAGGCCGAGGCCGAGGTCGCGCACGGCGCGCAGCGGGCCGATGTCGTTGGAAAACAGGCGGTTCAGCACGTCGGTGGTGACGCCCATCTGCAGCGTGTCGAAGCGGCGCCATTGCTGGTAGCGCTCGAGCACGTCGAGCGCGCCGATATCCTGGCCGAGCCGGTCGGCCTCGACCACCACTTCGGCAAGTGCTGCGACATCCTTGAAGCCGAGATTGAGGCCCTGACCGGCGATCGGATGGATGCCGTGCGCCGCATCGCCGGCGAGCGCGATGCGCGGTGCGACGAAGGCGCGCGCAAGGATCAGGCCGAGCGGCCAGGCGCGCGGCTTGTCGGCGACGCGGATCTCGCCGAGCTTCAGCCCAAAGCGCTGCTCCAGCTCATGCTCGAAGACGAATTCGTCGCCCTCGACCAGCTTCTGCGCGTCTTCCGTGCGCTCCACCCAGACGATCGAGGAGCGATTGGTGCCGTCCTCCTCAGGCTTCAGCGGCAAGGTGGCGAAGGGGCCGGCGGGCAAAAAATGTTCCTCGGCGCGGCCATTGTGCGGGCGCTCATGCGCGACCGTGCAGACGATACCGGACTGGCCGTATTCCCATTTCACCGTCTTGATGCCGGCCATGTCGCGCAGCTTCGAATTGACGCCGTCAGCGGCGACGAGCAGGCAGGCCTTAAGCGCGGCGCCGTCGGCCAGATGCACGGTGATGCCGGCGCCGTTCGTGTCGAAGGCGCTGACAGCCATGCCTTCGATGACGTCGATGCCGAGTTTTTCGGCGCGGCGGCGCAGCGCGCCGTTGAGGACCCGGTTGGCCACCATATGGGCGAAGGGTTCGCCGGGCGCCACCTCGCCGTCGAAGGTCAAAAACACCGGGCGCACCGGATCGGCGGCGCGCGAATCGGTGATGATCATCTCGGTGATAGCCTGCGCCTCGGGCGCGATCTCGTCCCAGACGCCGAGCTGCTCCAGCATGCGGCAGGCCGCGGCGGCGATCGCCGAGGCGCGGCCGTCCTTCTGCCAGACGCCGGCAGGTGCCGCATCGACAATGGCGACGGCAAGGCTCGGTCGCGCCTGCTTCAGCGACACGGCCGCGGCAAGGCCGACGTAACCGGCGCCCGCCACCAGCACGTCCACCGAGGTTTTGTCCGCTGCATCCGCCTTGCGGTCGACCATGGCACTTTCCTTTCGCGGCCTCCGGCCCCCGCGGCGGCCGTTGCAGCTTGACTGCCCGGCTCTCCTGTCCGAAACCCGCCATGACACATCTTCAAGGGAGGTGGAACATGACGGCGGCCATGGACGAGCTTCTCGACATTCTCGACCTCGAGCAGCTCGAACACAACCTGTATCGTGGTCGCAGCCCCAAGCTCGACTGGCAGCGCGTGTTCGGCGGCCAGACGATCGCTCAGGCGCTGGTCGCCGCCCAGCGTACTGTCGAGCCGGGGCGCCATGTGCATTCGCTGCACGGCTA
The DNA here is from genome assembly GCF_004023265.1 of Mesorhizobium sp. M1A.F.Ca.IN.020.06.1.1. Classification (NCBI taxonomy): domain Bacteria; kingdom Pseudomonadati; phylum Pseudomonadota; class Alphaproteobacteria; order Hyphomicrobiales; family Phyllobacteriaceae; genus Mesorhizobium; species Mesorhizobium sp. M1A.F.Ca.IN.020.06.1.1. The sequence goes on along the minus strand of NZ_RZSR01000465.1, from coordinate 150 downwards.
TTTCATGCGGCCCGGCGACACCAAGGTTCCGATCGTCTATGAGGTCGACCGCATCCGCGACGGCGGCTCTTTCACCACGCGCCGGGTGGTGGCGATCCAGCATGGGCAGGCGATCTTCTCGCTGGAAGCCTCGTTCCAGCAGGACGAGGT
>NZ_RZSR01000464.1:0-4588 GCF_004023265.1 Mesorhizobium sp. M1A.F.Ca.IN.020.06.1.1 | reverse complement strand
AGATGACGCAGGCCATTGCGAAGAGCCTCATCGAAGATCACGGGATGGCGGAGAATCAGGCCAACTGGTTGGCCACCTTCACTACGATCTCCATCGTCCTTGCTTGTTCGCTGGCTAGTTTGGGCACGGGTGCCGTGTCTGGTGGGGCGAGCGCGGCGGCAAGCATCGCCACGAAGATCACCAGCCAGACCACTCAGGTAGTGAAGATTGTTATAGGAAGTCAGCTAATTGCGACAGCGGCTCGCGCGGGCGAAGTCACCGCTTCGCTAGCCGCGGCCTCGGCAGGGATCGCGAGCGGAATCCAGAAGAAGCAGGCGACGGACGCCCAGGCAGAGACATTGGACATCAGGAAATTCCTCGCCAGGCTGGCGGAGCTTCAAGAGGATGAGATCTCGCGCATCCGAGAGTTGATCGGCGGCATGAACACCATGACGCAAAGAGTTGTCGATGCGATCGAGGAGCAGAGCAGAGCCGCCTCAACTGTCATACGGCATTTCGCCTGACGGCCATCATAGCTGTCCAATGCCTACTAGGAGAGTATGCATGCTAAACAGTATCGAACAAACAAACCGCGTTTGCGGCCACCATCTGTCGGGCGGTGCCGTGCAAGAACAGCCCTTCTCGCCCATGCCCGCGACGTCTAATGGCATTAGTATGAGTGACGGCGAAGCCGTATCAACGCCGGCCGATCCCCGAAAATTGGCATCTGTGGGTTCGCCAACACTTGGAAACATCGCCGTGCAAAAGAATGTTGCGGAAACTGCCCTGGGAGCACGGCTCGTCTCAGTTGACATACATGCAGTTGGCGCGTTGCTGCACAGGCTCAATCTGGAGTTGCGCAACTCTGCGAGATTGGACCGGCAGGCTGCGCGTGACAGTGACATCGCGGCGCAGGACGCCGCTGCCAAGGCCCTTCGCGCTTCTGGGCTATTACAACTGGTCGGCACCCTCCTAACCTCCACCTTCGCAATAGCCGGTGCGGGCGCTAGCCTCAAGGGTGCGAGCAAAGCACAGGCACGATTCGATGAGGAGATCGGCGGTTTGAAGTCCTCCGACTCCGAGGTGAGCACTAAGGCCGAGCTATGCGAGCCGGCTCCTAAGCTGGCCACCGAGAATCCCCCCCTCGTTGACGAGGCGGGCACTAGCCTCAAGGGTGCGAGCAAAGCACAGGCACGATTCGATGAGGAGATCGAGGAGATCGGCGGTTTGAAGTCCTCCGACTCCGAGGTGAGCACTAAGGCCGAGCTAAGCGAGCCGGCTCCTAAGCTGGCCACCGAGACTCCGTCGCCCGTTGACGAGGCTAGGATCTATAGAGCGAACCAAGTCGCTCAAGAAGCGACGATGACTTGGAGCGGCGTTTCCACGGGCATAACCGAGGTCGGCAAGATCGGAGGTGCCGGCTCAAATATGGGGGCGACGATTGAGCAGCAGAAACAGGCAGAGCTGGAAGCGGAGGCGACCAAGATGCACTCTCGCGCCGACGATGAAAGTGAATTCAAGTCCTCATATGAAACGATGATCCAGGATGTCCTGCAGACGCTTTCCGAAGTGAGACGCGCGGACGCTGAAACGAGGAGTAAAATCGCCAACATGGGATGAGAGTTGCAGTCAAGCCTGCACCGGAAAGGGAATAGGAATGCTGATCACTAGCATCCAGGGTCAATCTAATTTAGCAACCAGCAATGTGTTAAATATCCCTGGGGATGGAGGCGACTTGTTCGCGTCGGCGTTGCTGCTCCAGATAGAACGGTATAATAATCTCGAGGTTCAGGTTAGAGACGAATTCGACGAAATGCAGACGCGGAACGATTGGCTGAAAAACGCCAACTCCGCTCTGGCCGCGCTGCGCGCCAACCGGCCCAATGACGACAAGGCATTTCATGGGTATGGCGCGTTTGTGGACGCACAAGGCAAGACCCAAGGTGTCTTTCCGTGGATGGTCGATAACGGCATCGCTATCGCCCGCGATGGAGCCGGTTGTCAGGCGGATTTCGACGGTGCCATTTCAAATTTAAAGGCCCGCATCGATACCGTCAATAGCGAGTCGCAGATGGCGCTGATACGCCTGCAGTCCCTGATGGACAAACTAAATCAGTGCATTGAATTCGCGACCAATTTGTTGAGCAAGGACAACAAATCAAAGGAGAACATCCTCGCCAATATCAGGTAAAGAGCCCAGAACATTGGCCGATTGCGTTGTTGAAATACTTACGTCGACCTGCGATTCTATGTGTTATTGTTTGTGTCATGTAGGGTGAGTGGCTTGCTATTGCAGATACCGTTATCTGTTTACTGTTGTCTCTAGACGAATGGTCGGGCAGTGGTAATGAAATTCCATGTGGTGACTAATGGTTACGGGCGCAACGCCTTCTGGCTCGTGATATCCCAAAGAATCTCGAAATCGTGGGGCATTCCGTATCTTCTCGATGAGCCATTCCTGCCTCCGGCACTGGAGTGAACTGCAAAAAGCAGGAGAACGAGAAGATCGGCCGAAACATTGCCGACGCGGCCGAGAAGTTGAGGAAGGCGAAGAAAACTTCGAGTGTCATGAGGATATTTGGATGGATTGCAGTCGCGCTGACAACGGTGGCGGCAGCGATCACCGGCGGCGTTCTCGCCTTTTCGACGGCAGCATTGGCAGTCGCCGTCGGGACCCTGACCGAGACGGGCATCATCGACAAGATGACGCAGGCCATTGCGAAGAGCCGGGATGGCGGAGAATCAGGCCAAGTGGTTGGCCACTTTCAATACGATCTCCATCGTCCTTGCTTGTTCGCTGGCCACTTTGGGTATTCGAGGTCGGCAAGATCGGAGGCGCCGGCTCAAACAGGGGGGACGACGATTAAGCAGGAGAACCAGGTAAAGCTGGAAGCGGAGGCCACCAAGATGCGCTCTCGCGCGAGGTGAGAGTGAATTCAAGTCCTCATATGAAACGATGCTCAAGGATGTTCTTGAAACGCTTTCCGAAGTGAGACGCGGACGATGAGACGAGGAGCAGAATCGCCAGCACAAGATGTTGACAGCGATCTCCAATCTCAAGGCGCGGATCGATACCGTAAATAGCGATTCGCGGATGGCGCTGTTTCGCTTCTGGATATTGTCAACTACAGGCTGAACTGATGGCTATTGCGGGCAGCAATACGTTATTGCTTTCTCTCCTATGTCTACTGTTGTCTCTAGCGGGATGCTCCGCCAGAAGCGCGACTGCCGAGCGCGGGATTTTGCTGAATTCGCCCTCCTTCGTTCAGCCGGGCTCCGGGTCTCTGCGAGAAACTCCAGGACCACAAACTAAAGGCTTTGAGATGCTGGGGCAAAGGCAAGCGCAACCAGTTCCAGCGACAGTGGAACGGAAGCTGCCGGTGGTGTCCGATACAAAGCGCGTCAGCTTCGACTATACCAGTGCCGACATTCGCCAGGTGGTGCAGGATATCGTGGGCGACGTCATGGGCATGCCCGTTATCGTCGATCCTGGCGTTGGAGGGAAAATGACCCTTCATACAGCCGGCCCAGTGGCCGCGAGTGAGGTTCCGCGGCTGCTTGACAGAGCACTGGCGCCGTACGGCTATGGACTGGCAGCAGGTGATCAAGGTGTTCGGGTGGGGCGCTTGATCGACCTCGCCGGCGGCATGCAGAGCAACGTTCAAGTTATTCCTGTACGGTATGTCGATCCGGCTGAGGTCATCGGGGTAATCCGACCTAACTTGGAGGAGGGTGTGCGCCTCACGCCAGCGCCCGGAGGGGGGGGCATTGTTGTCAGTGGGCCGCCGGGATCCGTGAGTTCTGTGCAGGAATTGGTCGGCCTTTTTGACACCGACGTCATGCTTCACAAGTCATTCGCGCTATATACGCTGTCTGAGGCGAGCCCGGCCGACGTTGAGCGAGAACTCAGCTTGTTGTTTGCGCAGAAGGGCGGAGAGAGAGGGCCTGTCCAATTTGCTGCGCTAGAGCGACTGAATGGTATCCTTGTTGTGGCAGAAGACCGTGCAACTCTCAAGCAAGTCCGCCAGGCGATCGTCAAACTGGATAGTGCGTCTGAGGCGTCGGCAAACATCCACGTGCATCCGCTGCAGTACCGTCGGGCTTCGGAAGCGGCGCATGTGCTGGCGCAAACCTTCGGCGCTGAGGCGCCCAGTGCTGCCCCGCGCGCACAGCCCATGGGAACGTTCGGAAACCCGGCGGCGGGAAGCGGCGCATCCAATCCAGCCAGCCTGCCGGTCAACGTGTCAACTTTGCCAGCCGAAATCCCAGATGGGACCGTCTCGAGAACGCTTCCTGCGGACGAAACGGTGATATCAGCAAAGCGTCTCGGCCTCTCGGCGCCGGTGCAGATCCAAGCGGACCCCGGACAGAACGCGCTCGTGGTACTCGCAGCACCGCACGATTCCAAGATCGTGGAGGCCGCGATCCGTCAACTCGATGTCAAGCCGCGACAGGTCCTCATCCAAGCCATTGTCGCCGAGGTGCGGCTGAATGATGGTCTGCGTTACGGCGTGGACTATCTTCTCTCAACCAGGGGCTTGGGCGCAGTTCAAAATGGTTTGTCGTATGTGTTTCCAAGCACGGACGTCAACATCGTGTTACATGGGCT
>NZ_RZSR01000463.1:0-4589 GCF_004023265.1 Mesorhizobium sp. M1A.F.Ca.IN.020.06.1.1 | reverse complement strand
GTCGAGCACTCGCCCCTTGCGCACGTTGACGATCTCGTCGAATGCCGCGGCCGCCGTGGAAAGACTGTCGAGGAGGCCGATCCGGCGCAGCTTGTCGATCTGGTCGCCGGCGATCTTCTCGACACGGAACTCGCGCGGAAAAACGGGGTGGCGGTCGATCAGCGTGACACGGTAGCCTGACCGGCCGAGGAGAGTCGCGGCAAGTGTCCCGGAGAGCCCGCCGCCGACGACAGCGATCTCCGTGTCGGTTCCCTCCGGCAGCGGACGCAGCGAATGTTCGGCTGTCATTGGGAATACCTCAACAGGGCATAAAGGGCACGGGGATTGGTGGTGAAGTAGCGCCAGAACAGCCGGCGCGGCTCCATCAACATGCGCCACAGCCATTCGAAACCCGCCTTCTGGACCCAGAGCGGGGCGCGCCGGACCTTGCCGGCAATATGGTCGAACAGCCCTCCGGAAGTCTTGATCACACCGACATTCGAGAGCCGCGAGCCAAAATCGCGGACAAAGATCTGCTCGCGCGGCACGCCGAGGCCGAGCCACAAAATGTCCGGTGCAAGCGCGTCGATCTCTTCGAGCTTTTTCTCGAGTGCTTCGCCGGTCAGGTAGCCGTGGCTGTGGCCGACGATGCGCAGGCGCGGATAGCTGGCTTTGATGGCGGCCACGGCCTTGGCGTTCCCGGCCTCAGTCGATCCAAGCAGGTAGAAGGTCGCGGCCTCGTTCTCGGCGAGCTTTGCGACATCGTGGAACAGATCGGTGGTGGCCACCCGTTCCGGCAACCGCGTGCAGCACAATAGGCGCGAGGCGAGCACAAGTGGCTGGCCGTCGGCGAAGATCTGATCGGCTTCGCGGAAGAGGGCGGCGATCTCCGATTTCGCGCGAGCCTGGGCGATGACCTCGCCGTTGACGGAGGTGAAGTAGTAGGGACGGCTGCCATGGCGGTGCTGCCGCGCCGCCGCGAGCATCAAGCGGGCGGCGCCCTGCCGGTCGATCACGGTGACAGGCAGCCCGCCAAGCTGCACCGTCGGCAGTGCAGGCAGGTCCTGCCGGGAAGGGGCTGCTTCTAGCGCTGCCACGGCGGTCACGCTTGGACGTCCGGTCGAAGTCTGGTGCTGCAGCCGCGGAAAACGAGAGGTCTCATGGTTCAGATGTTGGCTGGAGTGGAGCGGATCCGATCCGCCGGTCGTAACGCTGTGTTGTTCAAAATCTCTTTTTGAAGTTTCTAAAACTTTTCGCATAGGAGAAGTCGCCCCATTCTCCGGTAGTTCGAACTACCTCCTTCATGGCACCATACGTAAAAAAATCAAAAAGTTAAGCGACATGTTAATAGTTAGTTAATATGGACAATTTGAATCGAAATATAAATCAGTTTAAACCTTTTGACCTCGACTTCACTTGCTTTTGGGTGATTTTGAACCTGCGTTTTCAACACGAATGCGATGCGATCGCCACTGGTGCGACCACATTGCAATGCCAACGAGCTCCTGATCTATCCTGGGTGATCGTCGGGGCCACGAAAATCAGTTGTGAGGCGGGGAGCGACATTCATGGCGCCGCCTGACGGGCAAAGCGGAAATCGTCCGGCGTCAGCTACTCCGGCAAAGGCCAAGACCGATCTTCATGCCTCTATTTCACACCGATGCCGGCGGTCAGGCCGCCGTCTATCTTGTAATCCGCGCCGGTGCAGAAGCTCGCTCTGGAGGAGCACAGAAAGGCGATGAGTTCGGCCACTTCTTCTGGTTCGCCGATGCGGCCAAGCGGATGCGCCGCACCGAAGCGCCTGTACGCTTCCTCGACATCGGCATCGCTGCCGGTTTCGCCACGCGCGGCCTTCTCCAGGATCGGTGTGCGGATCGAGCCTGGGCTGACCGAATTGACCCGGATGCCAGCCGCCGCGTAATCCAGCGCCAGCGAACGCGTCAGCGTATGGATTGCGCCCTTGGTCGTGGCATAGGCGGCGACGTTCTGCTGACAGGCGAAACCCTGCACCGAGGCGACATTGACGATGGCGCCGCCACCGCGACGGATCATTTCGGGGATGCCGTAATGCGCCGTCAGGTAGATCGAGCCGACATTGACCGTCATGGCCTTGTTCCATGTTTCCCAGTCGGTCGTGGTCGCGGTTCCGTAGGGATGGACGGCCGCCGAATTGACGATCACGTCGAGGCCGCAGAACCGTGCGACCCCGGCAGCGACGGCATCGCGGACCTGGTCCGCCACGGAGACGTCGGTGTCGACGACCAGCGCGCCGGCTTCGGAACTTTCCAGCTCCGCTCTCATTGCCGCATTGGCCGAGCGGTCGATGCCGCAGGCGATGATCGCAGCACCCCCTGCGGCGAGGCGCCTGGCGGTTGCCAGACCGATTCCCGTCGTCCCCGTCACCAGGGCGACCTTGCCAACAAAATCCTTCATTGCGGGAACTCCTTCAGTCACGTGTCGGAACCCGGCTCTTCCGGCAGGAATCGCAGGGCGAAATCCAGATGGCGGCTCATCAGGTAGGCGTAGGCCACCCTGTCGCGCGCGCGCAGGGCGGCGACGATCTCGCCATGCGCGGCGCGGGTGTCGGCCAGGACCGGGCGCATCTCCTTGCCGATGGTCATGATCCGCAGGATCACCGGGGAAAGGAAGGAATACATGTCCGACAGCATGCGGTTGTCCGCCAGCCCGATCAACGCCATGTGGAAGTCGAAATCATTCTCGGCGGCTTCCTCGATCGAGCGGCTCTCGACGATCCGCGCGTTGACCGCGTCGAGCGCTTCGATCTGCTCGTTGGTGGCGTTGAGCACGATGTGGTCGCCGATGCCGACTTCGATGATGCGCCTGAAGCCCTGAATGTCGGCGAAGGAGGAGCGCGAGACATCCATATGCGCGGCAAAGAAATTCTGGATGGCGATGCCATGCCCGTCCGCGAGCACAGCCCCGACGCGGGGTTTCGGTTCGATCAGCCCGTAGGTCCGGATAGCGCGCAAAGCCTCGCGCACGGTGTTGCGACTGGCGCCGGTGATCTCGCTGAGCTCGCGCTCTGTCGGCAGCACGTCGCCGACATTCAGCTGCCGCGAGCGGATGAGATCGAGGATCCGCCCGGCCGCGGCATCGACCGCCGAGCTGCCGCCGGCGTGGCGGCGGGCGCCGCTCTCGCGCGCGGCGTGAGAATTTTCCAATGACGAATCTCCCAAATTGTTGGACCAGGATATCCCAAGATTCCGGGAAAACAATCGAGTTGGACGCCGTCTCGATCAGTTTACCGCGCTACCTGTCGGCCGTCAGGCGTTCGAGAAAGCCGAAATTGTCGATTGACTCTCATCCTGGTCCAACAATAAGTTTCCGCTCTCTCTCAAAGGAAGGCAGCAAATGGAGCAGTGCTGGCGTTGGTATGGCCCGGACGATCCGGTGACGCTGGATCACGTCAAGCAGGCCGGGGCGACGGGCGTCGTCTCGGCGCTGCACGACATCTATGACGGGCGCGCCTGGCCGCTAGAAAACATCCTGGAGCGCAAGCGGATCATCGAGGCGGCGGGGCTGACCTGGTCGGTCGTCGAGAGCATCCCCGTCCACAACTCGATCAAGATCGGCTCGCCGGAACGGCTGCGCTATGTCGGCTTTTACAAGGATACGATCCGAGCGCTGGCGAAGGCCGGCATCGCGACGATCTGCTACAATTTCATGCCTGTGGTCGACTGGACCCGCACCGATCTGGCGTATCGCCTTCCGACGACGGGTTATGCATTGCGTTTCGACGCGATCGATTTCGCGGCCTACGACCTGTTCGTGCTGAAGCGACGGAATGCCGAGGCCGGCTACAGCGCCGCGCGCATCGCCGAAGCGGAAGCGCGATTGAAAGAGCTCAGCGACGAGAAAATCGACCGGATCGAGCGTAACCTTATCGCCGGACTGCCCGCCACCGAGCGCAGCTACAACCGGGACAGTTTTCGCGAGGCCTTGGCCGAGTACGATTCGATTGGGCCAAGGGAATTGCGCGACAATCTCGCCTGGTTCCTGCGCGAGATTATTCCGGTCGCCGAACAGGAAGGGGTGCGCATGTGCATCCATCCCGACGATCCGCCCTTCTCGCTCTACGGCCTGCCGCGCATCGTTTCGACAGCTGAAGATGCGCGGTTCATCCTCAATGCCGTGGAGAGCCCGGAAAACGGGCTGACATTCTGCACAGGCTCCTACGGCACGCGCGCCGACAACGACATCGTTGCCATGGTCAAGGAGTTCGCCGGCCGCATCCATTTCGTCCATCTGCGCAACGTCACCATCGAGGATGACGGCTCCTTCTATGAGGCCGAACATCTCGAGGGCGGCACCGACATGGCGCATGTCATCCTCGCCCTGATGCAGGAGGAAGCGCGCCGTCGGAAGGAAGGCCGCGCCGACTGGCGCATTCCGATGCGACCCGATCACGGACATCTACTCGCCGATGACATCGGCAAGACCAGGATCAATCCCGGTTATTCGCTGATCGGCAGGCTGAAGGGCCTCGCCGAACTGCGCGGCATCATGCGGGCCGTCGAACGGTTCGGGCTGGCATAGAATCGAAACTTTCCACCCACATTACCGGCGAGCGCAATTCGCTGCATAATGAC
>NZ_RZSR01000462.1:0-4593 GCF_004023265.1 Mesorhizobium sp. M1A.F.Ca.IN.020.06.1.1 | reverse complement strand
AGATGTCCGGCAGGACAGAGGAGGGTGGGCGGGAACTCAAGTTATCCGGTTATCCGAAATTCTATTCGAGCAGTCCTCACACCTTGACCAGCTGCTCCACCCGCCCCTTCTCGCCGAAGATGCGCAAATAACGCTTGATCTCCTTCTCATCGCCGGTCGACTTGGCGGGGTTGTCGGAGAGCTTGACCGCCGGCCGGCCATTGGCTTCGCTGACCTTGCAGACCAGCGAGATGGCGTCGAGGCTGTTGGTCTCGGTCGGCGCGCAGCCTTCGAAATCATTGGTGAGGTTGGTGCCCCAGCCGAAGGACATGCGCACCTTGCCGCGGAAATGCTTGTAGGTCTCCTCGATGGTCTCGACCTCGAGCCCGTCGGAGAAGATGAGCAGCTTCTGTTTCGGATCCTTGCCCTTCTCGCGCCACCAGGCGAGGATCTTCTCGCCGCCTTCGATGGGCGGCGCGCTGTCGGGGCGGAAGCCGGTCCAGTCGGCGATCCAGTCCGGCGCGTCGCGCAGGAAAGCGGACGTGCCGAACGTGTCGGGCAGCACGATCAGCAGATTGCCGCCATAATAGCGCTGCCAGTCCTGCAGCACCTTGTAGGGCGCCTGCCTCAGCTCCTCAACGGAATTGGCAAGTGCCGCAAACACCATAGGCAGCTCGTGCGCATTGGTGCCGAGCGCCTCGAGGTCGTTGTCCATGGCCAGAAGCACGTTCGACGTGCCGGTGAAAGCCTCGCCGATGCCTTCCTTCAGCGCCTCGACGCACCAGCGCTGCCACAGGAAGGAGTGGCGGCGGCGGGTGCCGAAATCGGAAATGCGGATGCCGGGCAGTGCCTTCAGCCGCTCGGTCTTGGCCCACATCTTGGCCTTGGCGCGGGCGTAGAGCACGTCGAGCGCAAACTGGCCGAAGGAGCGCATGGCGGCGCGCGAGCGCAGTTCGTTGATGATGGCGAGCGCCGGTATCTCCCACAGCGTGGTGTACATCCAGGGACCGGGGAAGGACAGTTCGTACTGGCCGTCGCGCTTGGCGAGTTCATAGTCGGGAAGGCGGAAATCCTCCAGCCAGGCGAGGAATTCCGGCTCGAAGATCTGCTTGCGACCATAGAAGGTGTTGCCGCCGAGCCAGATCATCTCCTTCTTGGTGAAGCGCAAGGTGCGAGCGTGGTCGAGCTGCTCGCGCAGTTCGCCTTCGTCGATCTCGTCGGCGAGCCGCACCGAGGTCGTGCGACTGATCAGCGTGAAGGTGGCGTCGACGTTGGGGTACATGCCCCAGATCATCTGCAGCATCAGAAGCTTGTAGAAATCGGTGTCCAGCAGGCTGCGGACGATGGGGTCCAGCTTCCAGGTGTGGTTGTAGACGCGCCGCGCTATATCGGTTCGTGCCATATCTGCTCACCCAAAAAGCGCGTCGCGCTTGCGTGATTCCAAGCGCGGCGCCTCAAGTCCCTGTTATGAAGCATTCCGGACGGAAAACCGCCGCGCAGCTCCCAGAATTGTTAACCAGCTGCGGTCTTAGCATTGTATTTTTGAAAGCGCTTCCTGCTTTGCAAGCTGGCCCGACAAAAACCAGCTATGCAAGTCCAGCGCTCAGGACGCTGCGCCAGAGCATTTCACCGTTGCATGGAAACCGCAAAATGCTCTTGGCTTTCTTGTTGTTGACGCCAATCTCCGGACGGAAGACCGCTCACACTTTTCCTGGAATCGCTCTAGCCCCGATCATCTTGAGCGCCGGGCGCTTCCTGCGGCTCGGCACACGGCCGGCGACCGGGGCATCGGCTCGGCCCTCGTCCTGCTCCTTTTCGGCAAACAGCCAGTCGATGAAAAGCTGGACGATCGGTGCCGAGCGCATCTCGTTGCGGCAGACGACATAGAAGTCATCGACCGCCGTCACCGACAAAGCGAAGGGCGCGACGAGCATGCCCCTGGCGAGCAGGGCGCGCGCGGTCACGGAATCGCCGAGCGCCACGCCGTGGCCGTGGACAGCGGCCTCCACCGCTATGCGCGCGTCGCCGAGGTGATGGCGGCGGCCGCGCTCCAGATCGAGCGCGTCGGCGGCGGCCAGCCAGGTGTGCCACTCGCGGCCGTCGTCGCCATGCAGGAAAACGTGGTCGGCAAGGTCGCGCACGCTGCGGATCGGGCGGTTGTTGATCAGCGTCGGGCTGACCACCGGAAACAGCTCGAGACCCGACCATTTGCGTATCCAGCAGTCGCTCCAGCTGCCATCGCCATAATGCACGCAGACGTCGATGTGCGGCGCGCGGATGTCCCTGGCGTCGTTGGAGGGGATCAGCGTCAGCTGGATGTCGGGATATTGCGCGGTGAAGGAGCCGAGCCGCGGCGTCATCCACAACAAGAGCAGCGCCGGCACGCAGGACACCGACAGCACACCGGTGCTTGCGGGGCGTGTCATGCGCTGCGTGGCCGCGGCGATGCCGTCGAAGGCCGCCGAAACCGCCGGCAGGAACTCAGCGCCGTGCGGCGAAAGCTTCACGCGCTGACCCGCGCGCTGGAAAAGCTTTACGCCGAGCGATTGCTCGAGCGCCTTGATCTGGTGGCTGACCGCGCCATGCGTGACATTGAGCTCGCCCGCCGCCTTGGTCAACGAGGCATGTCGCGCCGTCGCCTCGAAGGCGCGCAGCGGGTTCAACGGCGGCAAGCGCTTGGCCAAGGACAGCTCCCGACTTTGTGAGATTTTCTCACAGCAAAGACCCTAACAATATCAATTGATTTTTCAATACAGTTGCCCGACACTTTTGCCCGGAACAGCTCAACAGACGTAGATTTCGCAGGCGCCAGCGGGCAACGATCAGCCGGATGACTGCTGGCTTGGCAGCCGTCGGTGCAGCCGCCCGCTGCAAGCAGTCTCGGAGGAGTACCGGACATGGGTGACGATCGCGGCAAGCTCGAAGCGTTGCGCCGCAAATATGGCGAGAGCCATGGCGGCGAGATGTTCGACCCGAAATTCCGCAAGGTCGCCGACAAGATCTTCAGCAAGAGCGGCACCCGGCTGGCGCCCTATTCCGGCATCCCGACCTTCCTTGCCGCGCCTTACCGGCAGGTGGCGGCCGACAATCCGGATTTCGGCGACTTGCAAGTGGCGATGATCGGCGTGCCGATGGACCTTGGCGTCACCAACCGGCCGGGCTCACGCTTCGGGCCGCGGGCGCTGCGCGCCATCGAGCGCATCGGCCCCTACAATCATGTGCTGGAATGCGCGCCGACGCATGAGCTGCGCGTCGCCGACATCGGCGACACGCCGTTCCGCAGCCGTTACCGGCTGGAGATCAGCCACGAGGACATCGAAAAGCGCACCAACCAGATCGTCGACGCCGGCGTGCTGCCGCTTTCGGTCGGCGGCGACCACTCGATCAGCCATCCGATCCTGAAAGCGGTCGGTAAGCAGGCTCCCGTCGGCATGATCCACATCGACGCCCATTGCGACACCAGCGGGCTGTTCGACATGACCAAGTTCCACCACGGCGGACCGTTCCGCAACGCGGTCCTGGACGGCGTGCTCGATCCCACCCGCACGATCCAGATCGGCATTCGCGGCTCGGCCGAGTATCTGTGGGAGTTCACCTACGAATCCGGCATGACGGTGGTCCATGCCGAGGAAGTGACCGGCCTCGGCATCCCCGCCATCATCGAGAAGGCGCGGAAGATCGTCGGTGGCGGCCCGACCTACATCTCCTTCGACGTCGACAGCATCGATCCGGCCTTCGCGCCGGGCACCGGCACGCCTGAGGTCGGCGGGCTGACGACGCGCGAGGTGCTCGAGCTGCTGCGCGGCCTGAAGGGCCTCAACATCGTCGGCGGCGACGTCGTCGAGGTGGCGCCGCAATATGACGCGACAACCAACACCGCCCATGTCGGCGCGCAAGTCCTGTTCGAGATCCTGAGCCTGATGGTGTTCAGCCCGGCAATCAAGAAGGGCTGACACGAGAGCGTTTCACCGCTTCATGGAAACGGCGAACCGCTTCGTTTTTACGCAATTCCGGACGGAAGCTATGCGAAGTCGCCAAGCGTAGACCGCTTCCCGCTTTTCCTGGAATTGCTAACCAGTACGGCCGTCGCGCTGGAGCCGGCGGCCGGTTTCAACAACAAGCTTCCAGCAGGGGAACTAAAATGACTCTTCGCAACACACTGAAATCCGCACTTGCGGCACTCATCATGCTCGGCGCCGCCGGTCTTGCCTCGCAGGCCAAGGCCGACGCCATCGACGACATCACCAAGGCCGGGGCCATCAATGTCGGCATCTTCTCCGACTTCCCGCCTTTTTCCTCGGCCAGCGCCGACATGAGCATCAAGGGCTATGACATCGACGTCGCGCAGGCGATCGCCGATTCCTTGAAGGTGAAGCTGAACCTCGTCAGCGTCACCGGCCAGAATCGCATCCCGTATCTCACCGACAAGCGCGTCGATATCCTGATGAGCGTCGGCTATTCGAAGGAGCGCGAGCAGGTGATCGATTTCGCCGCCGCCTACGCGCCCTATTACATCGCCGTCATCGGCCCGGCCGAGCTTGCCGTCAAAGGCAAGGACGACCTTGCCGACAAGTCGATCGCCGTCAATCGCGGCACGCTGGAGGATACCTCGCT
>NZ_RZSR01000045.1:0-12740 GCF_004023265.1 Mesorhizobium sp. M1A.F.Ca.IN.020.06.1.1 | reverse complement strand
GCTGCCGACCAGATTGCGGCGCTCATAAATCGCGCCAAAACCGGAGCTGTCTTGTCGAGAGCGCTGCCGAGACACCAGCGAGCGACTTTATTGGAAAGGGCCGCCAGCGCCGTCGAGCGCCAGAACGAAGATTTTGCCCGCTTGATTGTACGGGAAGCCGGCAAAACCATCGTCCAGGCCCGCAAGGAAGCCTCTCGGTGCGTCAACACGCTGAAGCTCTCCGCGGAAGAAGCAAAACGCAACGCCGGTGAGGTCATTCCGTTCGACGCTTACGCCGGTTCCGAGGCGCGTCAGGGCTGGTTCACGCGGGAGCCGCTAGGGATCATCGCAGCGATTACTCCTTACAACGACCCGCTCAATCTCGTCGCCCATAAGCTCGGGCCGGCAATCGCCGGCGGCAACGCCGTCTTGCTGAAGCCGTCCGAACTGACCCCGCTTTCGGCGATCCGCCTTGTCGAAACGCTGGTCGAAGCCGGGTTGCCTGAGGAGATCATCACGGTCGCTGTCGGCGGCGCCGACCTGGGCAGCGCGATCGTCTCGGCGCGCGATGTCCGAATGGTGTCGTTCACCGGAGGTTTTGCGACCGGAGAAGCAATTGCCAGGACAGCAGGGCTGAAGAAGCTCGCCATGGATCTCGGCGGCAATGCACCTGTCGTAGTCCTGGCGGATTGTGACTTCGCCAAGGCGGTCGATGCGTGCGTGTCGGGCGCGTACTGGGCTGCCGGCCAGAATTGCATCGGCACCCAGCGGATTATCATCCAGGCGCCGGTCTATGAGCGGTTCCGTGAAGCGTTCGTGGCTGGTACGCGCAACCTGCTTGCCGGCAATCCAGAGCGCGAGGATACCGACGTCGGCCCGATGATTTCGGAACAGGCGGCCAAACGCGCGGAGACGATGGTCGACGACGCCATTGCCGCGGGAGCAAAGCTCCTGTGCGGGCACCGTCGAGCAGGAACAGTCTATCAGCCAACCGTGCTGGAAGGTGTGCCGAAGACATGTCGATTGTGGGCGGAGGAAGTCTTCGCGCCCGTCGTCCTCCTGCAATCCTTCGATACACTCGCCGATGCGATCGTGATGGCGAACGGTCCCGAATACAGCCTGCACGCAGGCGTCTTCACCAACAACATCGGCGACGCATTGGATGCCGCCGGGCAGATCGAGGCAGGAGGAGTGATGATCAACGACTCTTCCGATTATCGGTTTGATGCCATGCCGTTCGGCGGTTTCAAGTATGGCGCCATGGGGCGTGAAGGCGTTCGCTTTGCCTACGAAGAGATGACACAGCCAAAGGTCATCTGCATCAATCGAGCCTAGGCTGGCTTTTCCGCATAAGAGATGGGTTGAGCGCTCATCTTCCGCGTATCTGATAACAAATACGCGGGAAGGCCGCATACCGGGCCGGCTACTATCCGGCAAACCCAATCAGAATTCCGCAGGGAACTACAGGCATGACGAAAAAGGCCCCTCCTGCCTTGCTCGTGGACAATGTCCACAAGAGCTATGCCAACCATGAAGTCCTCAGAGGGATATCGCTGTCGGCTGAGAAGGGCGATGTCATTTCGCTCATCGGGTCTTCGGGGTCAGGCAAAAGCACCTTTCTGCGGTGCATCAACTTTCTCGAGATTCCTGATCGCGGCCGCTTTGTCATCAATGGCGAAGAGGTTCTCATGAAGTCCGGCCAAGGCGGACGGGGGTATCCGGCCAACTGGCGGCAGATCGAGCGTATGCGGACCGGCCTGGCCATGGTGTTCCAGAGTTTCAATCTCTGGCCCCACCTGACGGTGCTCCAGAATGCCATCGAGGCCCCGGTTCATGTGCTGGGGGTGAGCCGCAGCGAGGCGATCGATCGGGCCGACAGTTTGCTTGCGAAGGTCGGACTTTATGAGAAACGGCACGCCTATCCGGCCTTCCTGTCGGGCGGCCAACAGCAGCGCGCGTCCATCGCTCGTGCCCTTTGTGTCGACCCGGCCGTGATGCTGTTCGACGAGCCTACTTCCGCCCTGGATCCTGAACTTGTCGGCGAGGTCCTGAAGGTTATCCGAGATCTCGCGGACGAGGGCCGAACGATGCTCCTCGTGACGCATGAGATGAAATTCGCTCGCGACGTCTCCAGTCACGTGATGTTCCTGCATCAGGGGCGTGTCGAAGAAGAAGGGTCGCCGGATCAAGTCTTCGGTGCGCCGACAACTGCCCGTTGCCGAGAATTTACCGGCGCGTTGAGCGGCTGACCCTCCCTGTTTCCAACCTGACGAAAACTCAAGAAAGGGGAATTGAATGAAATTGCTGTCCATCCTGCTGACAGGGACCGCGCTCGCGCTTTCAATCGCCACGGCGAGTGCCGAAGTTCGCTTTGGCATCATGAACGAAGCCTATCCGCCCTTCTTCACCAAAGACCCCTCCGGCAAGTGGGTCGGCTGGGAAATCGAGCTGATGGATGCTGTCTGCGCCGAGATGAAGGAAACCTGCTCTGTCGTCGACATGTCCTGGGACGGGCTCATTCCAGGGCTTCAGGCGAAAAAATTCGATGTCATCTGGTCGTCGATGTCGATCACCGACGAGCGCAAGCAGACGATCGACTTCACCGACAAATACTACAACACGCCGAGCAAACTGATTGGCGCCAAGGATGGCACGACCGGAGCTTCGCCGGATGATGTTTCGGGGAAGACGATCGGTATCCAGGTGTCGACCATCCAGTCCGAATACTACAAGAAATATTTCGCCGACAAGGCATCGGAAAAAACCTACACGACGCTCGATGAGGCGTTCCAGGATCTTGCCGCCGGCCGGATCGACTACGTCTTCGGCGATTCCATACCGCTATCGGAATTCCTCAAATCCGACTTCGGCAAGGAATGCTGCAAGGACATGGGAAATGTGAAAGACGATCCGGCCATCCTTGGATCGGGCATCGGCGGTGGACTGAGAAAAGGCGATCAGGCACTGCGCGAGAAGCTCAATGCAGCAATTACGGCTGTCAGAGCAAACGGAAAGTATGCGGAAATCTCGAAGAAGTACTTCGATTTCGACCCGTACGGTGAATGAGTGTGGCTACGGCAGACGACGTAAGCGCATCTGCCGTAGCCCGCTTGTCCGCCGGTTCTGTCTCGGGTCATTGGCCGGTGCACCGCCGGCGTTGTTCGCCGGCTGCGAAGCATCGCGCTTCGCGGCTCTCGTTCCCGCCCAAAAATCAAGGTTGAACTCAGATGTCGACCTCCCAGTCGATCCTGGAAATGCTTTCCCCCTATCCGCCTGGATGGGGCGGCGTGCTTCTCAAAGGCGCGCTTTCCACCATTTCGATATCGTTGGGTGCTTACCTTCTCGGGATGCTGATTGGTCTTGGCGGGGCTCTTGGCAAACTCAAGGGCAACCCGCCGGTCCTGCTTCTTCTCGACGTCTATACGACTGCGGTTCGGGCCATTCCCGAACTGATCCTGATTATCGGTCTGTACTATGCCGGCACTGACGGTCTGAACCGAATTCTCTCGAGCTTCGGGCTTCCCAATGTCGAGATCAACGGGTTTGTCGCGGCAATCGCAGTGCTCGGAATCGTCCAGGGCGCCTACATGACCGAAGTGTTTCGTGGCGCAATCCTGGCGATTCCTGTTGGACAGATCGAGGCCGCCAGTTCCTTCGGCATGCGCCCATGGTTGAGGTTTCGCCGTATCGCTCTGCCGGCATTGATCCCGAATGCCCTGCCTGGGCTTGCCAACCTCTGGATGTCGGTGACGAAGGACAGTGCGTTGATCGCGGTCGTCGGCTATCAGGAGTTGGCGCTCGCCACGCGGATCGCGGCCGGCAACACGAAGCACTATTTTCTGTTCTTCCTGGTCGCCGCTGCCGTCTATCTCGTCATCACGCTTGTCTCCAACGTCGTCTTCGGCCTCCTCGAGAGCCGCTATCGACGCGGGCAGCCGAAAACCGCTTAGGACGCTCGCGATGAATTTCTCATGGGTATCGTCCTATTGGCCGCTCATTGCCGCAGGCGCGGTTCAGACGGTCCTCCTTCTCGTCATCTCCGTCGGGGTCGGCTTCATTCTGGCGATCGGTCTTGCGCTCGCGCAGGTCAGCGGTCCGCGATGGCTGAAATGGCTTGCCCGTTGCTACTGCACCTGCCTTCGCGGCACGCCACTTTTGATCCAACTGTGGTTGCTCTATTACGGCATCGGTTCGCTGCTGCCGATGATACCAGGGCTGCGCGCGAGCTTCCTCTGGCCGATAGTGCGGGAGGGCTTCTTCTTCGCAGCGCTCAGTTTCACGCTCAACTACGCCGCCTATGAGGCCGAAGTCCTGCGGGGTGCGCTTCTCGCCGTCCCGAAAGGCGAGCTCGAGGCAGGTCGCTCGTTCGGTATGACTTCCTGGACGCTGTTGAGACGGATCTGGCTGCCTCGCGCCATACGTATCGCACTGCCGACGATAGCTGGCGAGGTGGTTCTGCAACTGAAAGCGACACCCCTCGCTTTCACCGTGACAGTGATGGATCTCTACGCCGTCGCGTACAAGGTGAGGCAGGACACCCTGCTCGTTTATGAACCGCTGATGATCGTCACGGTGTTCTACATCTTGCTGACGCTTCTGATCACCCGCACCTTCAGGCTCGTCGAGGCGCAAATCCCGGTTCGCAGCTGAATTATCAGCTCGGCCCCAAGACGATGAAATTCAAGGAATTCTGCAGGAAGGTCTTCCATGTCCTCGAACATCTCTACTCCCTTCGCAACTGACAGTTGGGGCTCGAATGCACGCATGACGCTGTTGTCGCCCGTAAGCGGCGGTGTCGTCCTACATCGGGAAACCCTGGCGCTCGACGGCGGACTGACCATCGATCCGATCACGAAGGCTATCGCGCCCAACATCTCAATGTCGGTCAACAACATGTTGGTTCCTGGTGACGGCGCCTTTTCCGCGGACGGGGTATCAGACCTGACTGCTCTGCCGTTTCTGTATGCCCGCTGGACCAATCCGACCGTGCGGCAACTCGAGCAGCGCATGGCCGCACTCGAAGGTGCGGAGGATGCGCTCGCAACAGCAACCGGCGTGGCCGCGATCGCAGCCACCTTCCTGACCTTTCTCAAAGGGGGGGACCATCTGATCATCAGCGACGTCTGCTATGCCGGCGCCTACGAACTGGCACACCGGATATTGCCCGAGTACGGAATCGAGGTGAGCGCCGTGAACATGTCGGTCATTGGCGACGTTGTCGCAGCCTTCCGACCCAACACGCGGCTCGTCCACTGCGAAAGCCCCTGCAATCCAATCCTGCGCCTGACCGATCTGGCCGAAGTCGCGAAGCTGGCACACGAACGCGGCGCGCTGGTTTCCGTCGATTCCACGCTTGCCACGCCGGTCGCGACCCGCCCGGCCGTACTCGGCATCGATCTCGTCATTCACTCCCTGACCAAGTTCATCAACGGGCACGGCGACGCCTTGGGTGGCGCCGTGTGCGGGCGCAAGGATCTGGTGGAAAAAATCCGCTCTCGTACTGGAGTTTATCTCGGCGCTTCTTTGTCTGCCCAGAATGCCTGGCTCATCATGCGCGGGATCGACACGCTCTTTCCCAGGCTCCGGACCATGTCCGCTTCTGCGATGCAGATCGCCCGTTTTCTCGCCAAGCATCCAAGAATCAGGTCTGTCACCTACCCCGGCCTGGAAAGCCATCCGCAGCATGCCTTGGCAACACGTCAGATGGATGTATTCGGGGGAGTTCTGACCTTCCAGACCGACGACCCGCAGGCGATGGCAGCCCAACTCGCTGACAGGCTCCGCGTAGCGCACTACGCCTTTTCGCTTGGTCACCAGCGCAGCATCGTTGTCCTTCTCGATACGAACGAAATGATGAAATCGACTTACGGTCTGCGGGGCGCTCAGCTCGACGACTACCGCGCCTTCGCGGGAGACGGCGTCTTTCGCCTTTCCATTGGCCTGGAGTCGGTGGACGACCTGATCGAGGATCTTGACCAGGCGCTGCGTGCCTAAGGCTCTTGCGCGAGGGGATATGATGACCGTTGAGAGAACCGAAACCGATATGCTCGGCGAGCGGGATCTGCCCGCCGACGCGCTGTTCGGCATCCACACGCTGAGGGCAGCGGAGAATTTCGACGTATCCGGAATCCGCCTGCGGGACTTCCCGGAATTCGTTCAATCGCTTGCCATGGTCAAAAAGGCGGCTGCACGAACCAACAAGGAGCTGCAACTACTGGCTCCCGATGTTGCCGATGCAATCGATCGAGCCTGCGATCGACTGATCACCTGCGAGGACCTCACCGACCATTTCCCGATCGACATGATGCAGGGAGGCGCCGGGACCTCGACCAACATGAACGTCAATGAGGTGGTCGCGAACCTGGCGCTTTTGGAGATAGGCAAGGTGCCGGGCGACTACGCCGCGGTTCACCCCAATGACCATGTCAACCTGTCCCAGTCGACTAACGATGTCTATCCGACGGCCATCCGGGTAACGGTGATGCGCGGCTGCGCCGCCGTGCTCGAAGCGCAGCAAAGACTGCGAGATACCTTTGGCAGAAAGGGTGAGGAATTCGCTAATATCGCCAAGGTCGGACGCACCCAGTTGCAGGACGCGGTCCCAATGTTCCTTGGTCAGGAGTTCGACGCTTTTGCCGAGACCATTGACGAAGACATAATCCAGCTTCGAAAAGCCATGGAACTGATGCGGGAAATGAACCTCGGAGGCACCGCCATCGGCACCGGCTTAAATGCGCCCGAGGGATTCTCAGTCAGCGCCTGCCGTCATCTTTCGGAGATTTCTCGGCTTGAAATGGTTCCGGCACGCAACTTCGTGGAAGCAACGTCCGACACCGGAGCCTTTGTGTCGTTTTCGGGCACGCTGAAGCGGATCGCTGTCAAGCTTTCCAAGATATGTAACGATTTGAGGCTGCTCTCCAGTGGCCCTCGGGCTGGCCTTGGTGAAATCAGATTGCCTCCGCGACAGGCCGGCTCGTCGATCATGCCGGGCAAGGTCAACCCAGTCATTCCCGAGATGATGAACCAGATTGGTTTTCAAATCATTGGCAACGATCTGACGGTGACACTGGCGGCGAGCGCTGGACAATTGCAGTTAAACGCGATGGAGCCCGTGATCGTTCTCAACATCCTGCAATCGATGCGACTTCTGGCGCGCGGCATGGATATCCTGCGCGAACGTTGCGTCGACGGCATCGAGGCGGATGCCGATCGCTGCCGCTTTCTCTATGATCAGTCGCTCATTCTGGCCGCATCGCTCAATCCAGTTGTCGGATATAGCAAGGCTGCACTCTTGGCCAAGGCGGCGCTCGCTTCCGGCACAAGCCTTCGCCAGGCTGCTGAGGCCGATGGCTCGTTCAGCCGTGCACAACTGGATCAGATTTTCGGCGTCGCGCAGTCCTCCTCTGTTGTGCTGAAACGCATTTAACTCCCGAATCGACCATGGCCGTATTTACCCAGCTTTCCGACGATGACCGCGAAGCGATTTCGGTCGCCTACGGCATAGCCCCGCTGACCTCGGTGATTGGCATCGCCGACGGAAATACCGAGACGACCTATCTCTTCCGGTCACAGCGGGGCGAGTACATCGTCACTCTGTTTGAAAACGGCGCTGAGCCGTTCGATCTTGAACGCGCGTTTCGGACCATGGAGTTGTTGTCGGCCGCGTGTGTTCCCTGCCCTAAAACGTTCCGCACCGAAACGGGCGGGGCGACGATCCGTCTGTCCGGGAAGCTCGTGGCGGTGGTCGGCTTTGTCCAGGGCACGCAATCGGCTTGCGCAAGCCCGGCCCAGTGTTTCGATCTCGGGCGGCGCCTCGCGCAGATCCATCGAACGCTGATGCCTGCCTCTCCCGAAAAGAGGGAGGGACTGCCAAGGGGACCAATCCATGGGGCGCTGTTTCCGGACAATGTGTTTTTTCTCGGCGATTGCGTCAGTGGCATCATCAATTTCAGGCTTCGCCATGACGATGTCCTGATCGCAGAACTGGCAGACGTGTTGGTTCGATGGACGATGCTGAGCAACGGGGCGCTGGATGGGGAGCGCGCGGAGGCAATTCTCAAGGGGTATTGCCGCGTCCGCCAGTTGCAAGACAACGAGCGCCAAGCACTGGCGGCCTTTGCTCTCGCTGCGGCTGCGACTTTTATAGCTGTTTCGGAAGGTAGTATTGATCTACGGGTTCGTGCCGAGAACGCGTTCCTATCAGCGCAAAGCCTGTTTGCAGCTAGAGAAACTCCTATTGGTGCCGCATGAAAAGGCTTCTTGACCGGGCAGACGAGCGTATTCTTATGGAACTGACCAGGAACGCGCGTATCTCGCATGCGGACCTGGCCGCGAGGGTCAATCTTTCTCGCAACGCCGTCCGCCAGCGGATTGAACGCCTGGAGCGGGATGGCCTAATCCGGGGATATACGATCATTGCAGGCGAAGGACGCATCGCGTCTTCAACGATTGCGGCACTGATGTTTGTTTATCGCAATGACCGGATGCGGGGGGGCGACGTCATTCAAGCACTGCGACGGATCCCAGAGGTCGTCGCCTGCGACGTGATGAGCGGCGAATTCGACCTGGTCGTCCGTGTAGAGGCGACGGAGGCCGATCGCACACGGCAGATCTGGCAGGAGATTTCCGCATTGCCCGGTGTGCGAGACACCCTCACAGCGTTCGCGCTATCGTCGATGATCCGGCGTTGAACCTTTATGGATTCCCCTCCTTAGGCCGTGCGACCGATGGGAGGGATGTCCGACTTGGGGGCCGAGAGCGGGCTGTCCGCTTTCTGCAAGAAAGTCGAAAAGCCACCTTCTCCCGGAAGGCTAGTGCTTCAAGATCTGGCTGAGGAACAATTTCGTTCGCTCGTGGCGCGGGTGACTGAAAAACTCGTCGGGCGTGCCCTCTTCGACGATCTGCCCAGCGTCCATGAAAATGACGCGGTCGGCCACTGCACGGGCAAGACCCATCTCATGCGTTACACACACCATGGTCATGCCGTCGCGGGCCAATCCAGTCATGGTCTCCAGCACCTCCGAGACCATTTCCGGGTCGAGGGCAGAGGTCGGTTCGTCGAAAAGCATGACGTCCGGTTTCATGCACAGGCTGCGGGCGATCGCGACACGCTGTTGCTGGCCGCCCGACAGCTGGACCGGGAACTTGTTCGCCTGCTCGGGAATACGGACCCGTTCGAGGAACTGAATAGCGGTCTTGCGTGCTTCCATGGCGGAAACACCTTTGACCCACATTGGCCCGGCCATGCAGTTCATCAACACCGTCATATGCGGAAACAGATTGAAGTGCTGGAACACCATGCCAACATTGGAGCGGACGGCGGCGACGTTCTTCATCTTGCCATGCAGGGCGACGCCGTTGACGACGATATCGCCGCCCTGATGCGCTTCGAGGCGGTTGAAGCAGCGGATCAGTGTCGACTTGCCCGAGCCGGACGGCCCGCAGATGACGATGCGCTCGCCTTTGTGGACAGTCAGGTTGATGTCCTTCAGCGCGTGGAACTGGCCGTGCCATTTGGAAACTGCCCTGGCTTCAATGATAACCCGCGCGCTCATCGCACTTTGCTCCTGGCGTAGTGCCGTTCGATCCGCGACTGGATCAGCTCGAGGCAGATCGACAGCACCCAATAAATAATGGCGGCCGAGATCAGCATTTCCATGTGCTGGAAGGTCTTCTGGCCGAGCGTTCGTGCCAGCAACATCAGCTCCCAAACGCCGATGACGGAGACCAGCGAAGAATCCTTCAGCATCGAGATGAACTGGTTGCCGGTCGGCGGAATGATGACCGGCAATGCCTGCGGCAGGATGATGCGGCGCATGGTCAAGGCGAAGCCGAACCCATGGAGCGCGAGGCCTCCCATTGGCCCCGATCGATGCTCTGAATGCCGGAGCGGAAGATCTCGGTCATGTAGGCGCCGTAGCAGAGCGACAGCGCCAGTATGCCGGCGGGCACGGCATTGATGACGAAGCCGAGCTGCGGCAGCATCTCAGGTTCGGGAGCGGCTCCGCCTTTGCACAATCCGCAGATGAGGCGTTGACGGTTCTCGAAACTCAGCTGCTCCCGAGTTCCACCAATTTGCATATTTCCCCGGAGGGGTTGGAGTTGTCTCGTATGGATGCAGCGCTGCCCTGCGGGGCGCGGTGCGATGGCCTCATTTCCGAGCACCCCTGACCGCTACACACCGCGATGATGCCCGAAAACTTCCTCGTAGGCCCCCCGTTCCCCGGCTGCATTGGCGACGGGCGAGCCAGCGGGCCACTAGGAACGCTGGAACTACGTGAGATGGCTGCGTGTGGACAATTTGGTGCGTCTAGGCTTCGACTGGACGGGTGTCACACTACCGCATGGGAAGAGCGCTCTTTCTGGAAGGAGACGAGAATGGTTAAGCCGAAGAAAAACGGCAAGGCAGTTTCAAGGCTGTTCGAGTCTAACATCAACCGTGACAGCAGCTTGCTGCCGATGCTGATCGGCGGGCTTGTCCTGAATCATCATCGGGGCAACCGTCGTTATGATGTTCGTTTAGTTTCGTAGGGATACCGACGCGAATAGCGGCCCTGACGCACACGCCATTAGGCCTGCTGATCAATTTGACAGGAGTCTGGCCTCGTTACGTGGATGTGTGGTGACGCGAAGCTCAACGGCGGGCGCGGTCGATAGAGATGTTGCTAGGCGCGCATCCGTACGCCGCCGCGTAATCTGCGCCTGCCCATCGCCCGCAGCCGACATCGAGACTTATTACATTTTTGACCTTCGGCTCGAAAGCAGGAGGGGGAACGACTGGGCAACACTGTGGGACTTTCCGTGGGACTTTGCGTGCCGAACTCTGCCAATGTACGCCGTTCGTTCCGCTCTTCCATTTTGGGGCTTGCTCAAAATGGTTCGGAACCCTATGGGGATGCCGTTCGGAGTGTAGCGCAGCCTGGTAGCGCACCTGATTTGGGATCAGGGGGTCGCGTGTTCGAATCACGCCACTCCGACCAGTTTCCTGAACATCTTAGAGCCCGCGCTTCGGGAACCCTGTCGGCCTTCAGAAGTTCTGTTGCCATGGCCGACACTCCAAGGACCCCCACCATCGCCCGCATCTGGCGCGGCCGGACCTTGCCGGAAAAAGCCGACGATTATGAAGCTTACAATTACGAGACCGGCATCAAGCCGCTCATCGAAAAGGCACTCGGCGTCCAGACATTTCGCGAGGACACGGCGACCCATTCCGAGTTCGTGACGATCTCCTATTGGGAGAGCATCGAGGCAATGGCGCGCTTCACCGGCGGCGGGCCGACCCAGGTCCACCACCTCGACCGGGACGCGGAATTCCTGATCGAGCTGCCGAAGAGCGTGCAAGTGCTGCGCTTGCTCACCAGCCATGGCAGGACGGGCTGAAGGTGTCCAGCATCGAGCAACAGGCCTTGATCTCTGAAGGGAGCCGTCGGCGTGGACCCGAGTAAACCCGCCGGGCGAGTCCCCAAAACCTCGAGCCCGGCGAGCCTACAACCCGGTCTGCAATGTGACCGGGACCGGGATCAACCGGCCTCTTCGACGCTGCAAGATGGATGCCAGGGCAATGGCTCGAAATGGGACAGCCACGATCCCGCAACCCGGACGGAAAACCGCTACGCGCTTTTCCCGGAGTTGCTCTAAACTCCGGGCAAACGGGGCAAGGGGGACTCTGGATGCCTATTCTCGAGGCGCTGCTGTCGCTGATCGGCCCGGCCTATTTGGCCTATTATGGCTTCGCGGTTCCGGTGGCGGTCGCCTGGGCAATCCTGTGCGCTACTCTGTGGGTTTGGAACAACCGGCCGAGCAAGAGGCAGAATGGCAGCGTCGCCCCGTCGCGGATCGCCAGCCTGGTGCTCTTCGTCTTTGTCACCGCATGCTACGTGGCGACGCATACGGGGGTCTATCTGCTGGCTCGGCATCTGGCCGGATTATGGGCGTAGAGAGCGCACAACCCCGGGAACAGCCTTCCTCGACAGCCTAAATATCGAACTCGCCCTGGCCCTCGTCCATGGCGCTGACGGTCTCGGCGGCGAGCGCTCGGGTGATCGGCGTCTTGCGCTCGAGAGCGGCGCGGTCGAGGCGCTCCACGACCCGCATGGCAGTCGCCAGCGAGCGTTCGATGCGCCGCACCAGATATTGCACGACATGCGGCTCGACCTCGACCTGGCGGTCGGCGAAGAGCTTGGTGATAACGCCGGCGAGCAGCAGGTCGTCCGGCTCGTGGATCTCGATGGTCGCCGCCGCTTTCAGCCGCGAGATGAGGTCCGGCAGCGCGACGCGCCAGGCCGAGGGAAAGCGCCGCGCCGTCAGAAGCAGCGTGGAGCCGGCGCCGCGCACGGTGTTGATCAGGTGGAACAGGCCTTGCTCGTCGATCGAGAGCTTGTCGATGTCGTCAATCAGCGCGGGGCTCGCACCTAGCCCGCCAATGTGCTCGCCGATGCTGTCGGGAGCGATGGCGACAGCGTGCGCATGCGCTTGCCAGATCTGGGCGAGATGCGTCTTGCCGGACCCGGGAGGGCCGGCGAGCACCACCACCGGCGCGGGCCAGTCCGGCCAGCGGTCGACCAGTGCTGCGGCCTGCGCGTTGGCGCCTGAGACGACGAGCTCGTCGCGCGAATAGCCGGTACCGTGGCCGAGATCGAGCGGCAGCTGGCGCGGTGGACCGGTTCGTTCGCCAGCCATTTCAGCCACGCGGCTGTGAGCGGCGGCCGCCGCCGCGATCCGCCGGCAAAGGAGGTGCGGGCTCGGTGGCATGGCCGTTGTAG
>NZ_RZSR01000461.1:0-4598 GCF_004023265.1 Mesorhizobium sp. M1A.F.Ca.IN.020.06.1.1 | reverse complement strand
CCCGAGATGGTCGGCATCCGCGACGACGAGGCGCTGATGCCGCGCACCCGCCCGACCTTCGAGGGCTACCGCCTGCTGCGCGAATATTTCATGGTCCCCGAACGCTTCCACTATGTGCGGGTCGCCGGCCTGCAGCCGGTGGTGCGCAGATGCGAGGCGGGGATGGAGATCATCTTCCTGTTCCGCCGCCCGGTGCCCGAGCTCGCCGACGTTGCGCCGGCCGATTTCGAGCTCTTCGTGACGCCGCTGATCAATCTCTTCGAGCGCGAATGCAACGTCATCGAGATCGATCCGCGCAGGACAAGGCAAGTGCTGCATGCCGATCGAACCAGAGCGCGCGATTTCGAGATCTTCCGCGTCACCCGAGTGGAGGATGCCGACGCGGAGGGCAGCGAGGCCGAGATTCCCGAGCTTTTCAGCCTGGGGCAGAACCGCGGCAGCGGCTGGGTGTATTCGACCGAGCGGCGCCCTCGCAGGGCCACCGAAGATGAGCGTCGCGACGGCCTGACTCGCACCTCCTACACGGGAGACGACGTTTTCCTCTCGGTGTCGCGCCCGGCCGGCAGCCCGGCCAACCGGCCGCTCAAGCGCCTCGACATCATGGCGCTTTGCACCAATCGCGACCTGCCGATCCTCGACGACACACCGACACTGACGCTAGAGACGGCGGACCCGGTGGAGGCCGTCAGGCTGCTCGGCGCGCTGCGGCCGCCCCAGCCGTCGATCCCGGCGTCGCTGCCGGCGGGCGCCGAAGGCGAATCCCGCGCCGACAATCTTGCCTGGCGGCTGGTGGCGCAGCTCTCGCTCAACTTCTTGAGTCTCGCCAAGGAAGGCCGCGGCGTCGATCCGCTGCACGCGCTGCTCGATCTTTATGCCGACCGCGGCGACCCGAGCCTCGCCCGCAACGTGCATTCGATCACCCGCATCGACTCGCGCCCGGTGATCGAGCGGCTCAAGATCGACGGGCCGATGTGCTTCGGGCGGGGCACGGAAGTGACGCTGCATGTCGACCAGTCGGTGCTGGCGGGGCAAAGCACGCTTTTGCTTTCGGCCCTGCTGGCGCGGCTGTTTGCCCGCCATGCCGGGATAAACGGTTTCGTGCGGACACGCACGCGGCTGCTGCAGAAGCAGGAGGATGTGCCATGGCCGATGACGCCCGGCAATCGCTACCTGATCTAGCGCGGCCCGCCCTGAGCGAAGCCGTCTCAGACGGAATCGGGGCGTTGTCGGAAAGCTTTGACTTCTTCGAGCTTCTGCGCCGGCTGGAGCAGAGGGGCGGGCTGTTCGGCTATTCCGGCCAGGCCAATCGCGAGCCGGCGCGGCTCGGCCAGCATGTCCGCCTGAGCTTCTCGGCCAGGGACGTGATGAAATTCCAGGAGGCGGGCGAAAAGGCTCCGGCGCGGGTGACCGTCGCCAATCTCGGACTGCTCGGGCCCGAAGGGCCGATGCCGCTGCATCTGACGCGCTGGGTGCTCGACCGGCTGTCGCAGCGCTGGTTCACCGGCACGCAAGCGGAGCAGACCAGCGACACAACCTTCGTCGACTTCGTCAACATCCTGCAGCACCGGATGATCGCGCTTTACTACCGCGCCTGGGCCGACGCACATCCGGCGGTGCAGGTCGAGCGCTCGATCGGCGGACGCGTCCGCGCCATGCTGGAAGCAATGTCGGGGATCGGCCTTCCCGGCACCCAGGATGCCGAACTCGACGCTGTGCGGCTGCGCCAGGCCGGATCGCTGGCCAGCCAGGTCGACGGTCCGGAACGGCTCACCTTGTTTCTTGCCACGGCCTTCAAGGTGCCGGTCGAGATCAAGGAATTCGTCGCTTCCTGGATCACCATACCGGCGGCACTGCAGAGCCGCGTCGGCAAGGCCTATGCGGCGCTCGGGCGCGGGGCGACGATCGGCCCGCGCGTCTTCAGCCGCCAGAGCCGGATCGAGTTGCGCGTCGGCCCGCTCGATCTCGACGACTTCAAGTCCTTCCTGCCTGGAGAGCGGCGCCTCGCCCTCTTCAAGAAAGCGGTGCGCGACATGATCGGCGAAGCGCTGGATGTCGATTTGCGCATCGTGCTTGCGCGCGACGCCGTGCCGCCGCCGAAGATCGGCACCGTCCAGCTCGGCCGAACCTCCTGGCTTGCTCGCCCCGCCGAGAAGGGAGACGCCGACGATCTCAAGCTCCGCACTGTCGTCGGCTGGCGGCCGGAAATGGCGGAGGCGGCCGCATGAGCCTGCTGCTGACGCTGGAACAAGGCCCGCGCTCCCAGGTGGTCAGGCAGACCCGGCTGGACGAAGGCGAGCTGGTGATCGGGCGCAGCGCCGATGCCGGCTGGCAGATCGACGATCCGGACATGTTCGTGTCGCGCGCCCATTGCAAGATCAGCGGCGGCCGCGACGGCTACTTCGTCACCGATACATCGAGCAGCGGGCTGTTCATCGACGATTCCGACAGCCCGCTCGGCACCGGCAGGTCGGCACGGCTGCAAAGCGGCATGCGTTTGAGACTGGGCGACTACGTGCTCTATGTCGAGATCCAGCCAAGCGCGAGCCAGACTTCGGTCGGTGAGGCCGCCAACCATTCCGCCGCCGCCTGGTCGGCGCCTCAGCAGCGATCTTCGCCCAGCATCGGCGGCGACGATTTCTTTTCGGCCAAGGTCGAGGAGGAGCCGCGGCGGCCGCGGCCGGCCGATCTGCCGGACCCGCTCGAGCAGCCTGTGCCCGGCGCGTATGACCGCGCCTCGAACCAGCGCAGTTCGCCCGCCTTCGACGACCCATTCAGCCTCGACCCGGTGGCGACACCGGCCTCGGACGACGACTCGGCAACTGGCCGGTCCGATCCGTTCGGCTTCGGCGACATGCCCGCGCGCGGCGATACGGCGCAGCCGGCGCCGAAACCGACCGGCTTCGACGACTTCAGCTTCGGCCCAGCCGCGACGCCTGCCTCCGCCAACGGCGCGCATACGGCCCGTCGCAGCGAGCAGCCAGCCGAAAAGCCGCAGGTCGCTCCTCCGCGGGACTTGCCGGCGCGCACGCCCGAGCCGCCTCCTCCGCCGCGCCCGGCTCCCGCGCCCAGGCCGTCCCGTGCAGTTCAGCCTGTGCCCGGCGATATGGCGCTGCGCGCCGCCTTCCTGCGCGGCATGGGGGTCGAGGAGGCCGATTTTGTCGGGCGCGACGCGATCGCCGAGATGGAAAAATTCGGGCGCGAGTACCGGCTGATGCTGGACGGGCTGATGCAGCTTCTGCGCAAGCGCGCCGAGGAAAAGGGCAGCGCGCGCGTTGCCCAGACGGTGGTCGGCGCCTCCGAGGTCAACCCGCTCAAATTCCTGCCGACGGTCGAGGATGTCATCGTCACCATAATCTCGGAGCGCAGTCCCGGCTTCCTCTCCGGCGTGGCGGCGATCGGCGATGCGGTGAAGGATCTCGCGCAGCACCACGTGCGCGCCTGGCGCGGCGTTCAGGCAGCGCTGCGGCGCATGATCGACCGGTTCGATCCGGCGACGATCGAGGAAGAGCTGAAATCCAATTCCGCGATCGGCAACCTGCTTGCGGGCGGCCGCAACGCTAAGCTGTGGGAGCTTTACCAGAAACGCCATCGCGACATCGCCCAAAGCGCGGAATCGAGTTTCCTGGGCGAGATCGGCGCAGACTTCAGGGATGCATACGAAGAGGAGTAGGACATGATCGATCGACGCGAATTCATCGTTGCGCTCGGCGCGACGGGGCTGCTTGCGGCTTGCCAGAGCGGCCCGCCGAAACCATCGGTTATCTCGGTCAACGTGACCGGTGGCGCCGGCATGAATCCGGGACCCGGCGGCGGCGATCGACCGGTGACTGTGCTGGTGATGCGGCTTGCCAGCACCGGCAAGTTCAATTCGGCCGATTATTTCGCGCTGCAGGGCGATGCGGGGTCCGCACTTGGGGCCGACCTTATCGGATCCGATTCGATCTCCGTCGCACCGGGCAAGACGGCGGCCAAGACCATCACGGTCGAACCGAACGCGACGGCGCTCGGCTTCGTCGCGCTGATCCGCGAACCCGGCGGACGCAACTGGCGCACGACCAAGTCGGTGTCGGCGGGATCGAAATTCACCATCAACGTCACGCTAGGCGGCGGCGGTATTTCCGCCTGACGGCGAGACAGAAGTTGGCAGTGCAGAGAGCAGCGGCATGAGCGACGCAAACAGGGTGCTATGGTCCGAGGGGCTCTTCCTGAGAACCCAGCATTTCCAGCAGCAGGACCGGTTCTTCGAGGCGATGGTGCGGGGCGCGCTGCAGGCCGGCCAGCTCCATACGTTCGGCTTCCAGCAGCTGACGCTCGATCAATCGCTGCTCGATGCAGGCCAGGTTTCTATCGTGTCCGCCCGGGGTATTTTCCCCGACGGCACGCCCTTCTCCATCCCGGAAATGATGGACGCGCCGAAACCGCTGCCGGTCACGGCCGATACCGGCGCCGGGCCGGTGCTGGTCGCGCTGCCGCTCGAGCCGCCCGGCGGCGTCGGTTTCGACCCGGCGCCTGCCGCGTCGACCGGCGCGCGCTCTCACGGCAGGCTCGTGTCGGTGCGCGATTCCGTGCAGGGCGGCGCCGACCCGGACGAGATCGAG
>NZ_RZSR01000460.1:0-4603 GCF_004023265.1 Mesorhizobium sp. M1A.F.Ca.IN.020.06.1.1 | reverse complement strand
GCCACGGAATGGCGATCGGCGGGAAGAGCAGCGCCTGCAGGAATTTCTTGCCGCGGAACTCGTAGCGGTAGAGCGCCAGCGAGGCGGCTGACCCGAGCACCGTCGAGATGACGGTGGTGATGATCGCGATCTCGATGCTGTTCCAGGTCGCCGCGATCAGCTGGTCGTTTTGCCAGAGCGAAGCATACCAGTCCGTCGTCCACTCGAACGGCAGCTGGTAAAAAGGCGAGGCGTTGAACGACATCAGCGCCATGATGATGATCGGCACATAAAGGAAGCCGAGCAACAGGAAGATGTAAAAGCGCCCGACCCACTCCAGAATGCGCGTCGTCGCCATCAGCCGGCCCTCCGCAAGACCGGTGCCGCGAGCGCCAGGATGACCAGCACTACGGCAAGCAGGATGAAGGAGAGCGCCGCGCCCAGCGGCCAGTTGAAGACGGCAACAAACTGGTCCTCTATGACGGTGCCGTAGAAAGTGCCGGTGCGGCCGCCGAGGATGCGCGGCTCCATGAAAGAACCCACGACCGGCACGAAGATCAGCGCCGCACCCGCGATCAGGCCGGGCATCGACAGCGGGATGATCACCCGCTTGAGCACCTGCAGCCGCGAAGCCCCGAGCGAGCGGCCCGCCTCGATCAGCGAGTCGTCGATCGCCTGCAGCGTGAGGTAACAGGTCAGCACCATATAGGGCACGTAGGAGTGCACCAGACCGATGATGACCGCCGGGTAGGAATACATGAGATCGATATTGATCTTGAACGGCAAGACGGCATTGAGCGTGGTGTCGAGAATGCCGCCCTCACGCAGCACCATGGCCCAGGAGAAGATTCGCACCAGCCCGTTCGACCAGAAAGGCAGGATGACCAGCAGAAAGATCGCCTCGCGGCTGCGGCCTTTAAGAACCTTCGCCAGCACGTAAGCCGCCGGATATCCGATGACGACGCACCAAAGCGTGACCTCGAGGCCGAGCCGCAGCGAAGCCAGAAGAAGTGTCAGATAAAGGCTTTGCGAGAAGAAGGCGGCGTAGTTGCCAAGCGTGAACCACCACTCTTTCCCGGCCAGCGGCAGATCGGTCATGAAGGAGAAGAACACCATGGCCGACAGCGGCAGAAAGATCGCCACCGTCAACCACAGATAAGCGGGAAGCAGAAGCGGCAGGGCTGGCCGCAGTCCGCGGCGCGAACCGGTCGCGAGCTGCTCTGCCATGATGCCTCTCCTCCCCGTAAGACGCCAACTATTTCACGTTGACCTTCAGCTCCTGCCAAAGTGCCAGGTATTTCTCGCGCTGCTCATCCGTGACCGGCGCCTGGAACTGGATACGTTTGGCGACCTCTGGGCTGCCCATGACCTTTCGGTTGAAAGCGTCCTCGGGCAGCGCCTCGACCGCCTTGGTGTTGGCCGAAACCGGCGCGCCGACCTTGGTGACCCATTCGACATAGAATTTCGGGTCGATCATGTAGTTTATGAAGGCCTCGGCGCCGGCGACATTCTTGGAACCGGCCGGGATGGAGAAGGCGTCCAGCCAGGCGACGGCGCCTTCCTGCGGGATGACCAGCGAGACCGGCAGCTTGAAATGCGTCTTGGCGCGGTCGGCGGAGCCGCTCCAGTAGGTGCCGATATCGATCTGGTTGGAGGCAACCATCTGGTTCCAGTCGTTCTCCGAACTCCAGAAGGTCTTGATCTGCGGCATCAGCGAGGTGAGCTTCGCCTTGACCGCGCCCATATCCTTGATGTCGTTGATGTTCTGCCCCGATGCGATGGCGCCGAACTGCACAGCCTCGACGGCGTCGTCGCGGATGATGACGCGGCCCTTATGGGCCGGATCCCACATCTCGGCGATGCTCGTCGGCGGCTTGTCGAACGACTTCTCGTTGATGGCTAGAGCGGTCAGGCCCCAAACCCACGGCACGCCATAGACCTTGCCGTCATGGTTCAGCATTGGCGAGCCGGCCTTGTCCTTGGCAATATCGGCATAGTTGGAGAGCTTCGACGTATCGATCGGCTGTATCAGCTTGCCGGCCATCGCCTGGTCGTTGAAGGCGGCGTTGATCATGACGACGTCGTAGAGGCCGGGATTGGTCCTCAGCTTGGTCAGCATCTCCTGTTCGGAGTTGAAGAAGTCATTGACGACCTTGTAGCCGGTCGCCTTCTCGAAGTTGGCGACCGCCCATGGCTCGTCGGCGCCGTAGCCCTTCCAGTTGAGCACATGCACTTCTTCGGCGGCCTGGGCGGCAAACGTGAATGCTGAGACGAAGACGGCGGTCGCCGTCAGAAAAGCGGTCAGTCTGGGCATGCGCATGTCTTTTCCTCTCATTGTTGGCCCGGTTGATGGGCTTGTTAAGTTGCAGTCGCGTCCTCCCGGCCATGCGCTATCGTTACTTGATCGCGATGGCTTAGGAATTCCTGGATCTCACTGTCGGTCGGCGCGGACGAGCCGCCATGACGCGTGACGGAAAGGGCCGCCGCGGCGTTCGCATAGCGCGCCGCTTCGCAGGGCGACAGCCCTCGCGACAATGCGCTGACGAAGGCGCCGATATGCGTATCGCCGGCACCATTGGTGTCGACGGCGCTGACCGCGAAACCGGGGATCGCGCGCGTGCCGCCTTCTGCCAGCCGCACAAGGCAGCCATGCGCGCCGGCGCGGATCACGACGCCCGCAGCTTTTGTGCAGTGTTCGGCCAGAAGCCGGATCGCGACGGTCTGCGCGTCGCCACGGCCGGCTATTTCGGCGGCTTCGTCCGCGTTGCAGCTCAGCCAGGCGGTGCGGGCAAGCACCCTGTCCAAGATCGCGCGCGGAATCTCCGCGATCACAGGCGTCGGATCGAAAACTACGGGAACTTCTTCCGGCAGCGCCTCGATCCAGTCGGCGAGCGCTTCGCGGCTGCCAGGGTAGCTCAACGTATAGCCGGAGGTGAAAACCCAATCGCCCGGAATGACTTGGACGGGCGCCATCATGTCCGGTGTCAGCACGCTCTCTGCGCCCGGCCATGAGACGAAGGTGCGTTCCGCATCGCTGCTGATCATGGCGACGCAATTGCCGCTGTCCATCAAGGGTGACGGCGGCGTCAGCGTCTCGATGCCTTCAGCGGCGAAAGCCGCGCGCAGGAAGTCGCCGTCTGCCCCGATGCCAAGCTGTCCGCCGAACACCACGTTCATGCCGGTGCGGCTCGCCGCGACCATCATGTTGAAGCCGCCGCCGGCGACGCGCGAATAGCTCGTCGCGGTCTTTTCGCTGCCCACCGCCGGGAGAGCGTCGATGCGATATACATAGTCGACCACCGCGCTGCCGACATGAACGAGGCGCCCGCTCATGCGGCGTCCTCCTTGCCGCCACGGGCCTTCGGCATGCGCGCCGCGACAAGATCATTGGCCAACGGCTCGATCTCCGCGAGATCGATGCCCTTCAGTCCCGCGATTTGATCTTGCGGCAGGCCCGACAGGCCCGAACAGGCGCCCGCCATGCCCGCGGCGATGGCGCCTATGGTGTCGGTGTCGCCACCGAGATTGGCGCTGATCACTGCCGCTCGCCACGCATCCCCGTTGGCAACCTCCAGCACGGCGAATGCTGCAGGAATCGACTCCTGGCTGGCGACCCCCGTGCCGATCAGGTCAACGATCAAGCGGATCGCCTCTTGGTCGCCCTTCCCGCGCACAAGTTCCTGCGCCCAGAGGATGCGTTCGGCGATGTCGCCGCCGGTGACCCAGTGACCGAGCGCGGCACCAAGCTTTGCCGCCGCGACGGCATGGCCGGAAGCAGCGCGCCAGTCGGCGCCCGAAACACCGAGACTGACCGCGGCAGCAACTGCGGCTGCGGAGGCAATCGCAATCGACGTATTGTGCGTAGCCCGGCAGGTTTCCGCGACTTTTGCAACCAGGGCATCGAGCGGCTCCGGGCGGATCATAATGCCGACCGGCGCAATCCGCATCGCGGCGCCGTTCGTGTCGCCAGTTCGCCCCGCTTCTTCCGCCGGCACGCCGTTATTGATGGCGTCGATGGCCCGCTTGGTCGACGGTCCAAGCAGGTCGTAACTGCCACGCGCCTTGACGTCGCGCTCCCAGTCGAGCAGCGCGTTGACCCATCGCGCATGGTCGAAGCGATTGCCGGAGCTGACCAGGATGCGGCCGAGCAGCAGGGCCTGCTCGGTGTCGTCGGTGATGGCACCTGCCGGCAGCCCCTTCGACACCGGATGGTCGACGGCGGGCGCAACGAAACCCTCGACATGGCCATAGAGCTCGGCGATGCGGGCGGGCGACAGAAGCTGTGTCGGCATGCCCAGCGCATCGCCAAGCGCGCCGCCGATCAGCGCGCCCATCGCCCGGTCGATCGCGTCGGCCGCCATGCTCAGAACTCCAGATGCAGCGCGAAATGCGCCGGGTTGAGCAGGCTGGTGACGAATTCGATGGCGCGGCCGTCGGCGGCGCGCGTCAGCCGCCGCGTCCTGAGGAACGGCGTGCCCGGCGCGCAATCGAGGATGGCGGCATCAGCAGCGCTGAGCATCTCGATGTCGACCCACTCCTCGCCATGGTCGGACACCAGCCCTGCCCCGCGCAGCGTCTGGTGCAGCGAGCCTTCGCGAAGCCCGCGCAGCGGCACGTCTTCCAG
>NZ_RZSR01000459.1:0-4627 GCF_004023265.1 Mesorhizobium sp. M1A.F.Ca.IN.020.06.1.1 | reverse complement strand
GAGGACAAGGTCGTGGCGGCGGCGGATGTCTTCACCACCGCCGACAAGGAAGTGCCGACGCAAGCCGCGCAGGTGCAGAACCTGATCCTGCAGGGCTATGACGCCATCGTCATCAACGCCGCCTCGCCGGATGCGCTGAACGGCGCCATCAAGCAGGCCTGCGACGCCGGCATCGTCGTCGTTTCCTTCGACGGCATCGTGACCGAGCCTTGCGCCTACCGCGTCGTCGTCGACTTCAAGGACATGGGTAGGCAGGAAGTCGAGCAGATGGCCAAGTTCCAGCCGAAGGGCGGCAATTTGCTGGAAATCCGCGGGCTGGCAGGCACCTCGATCGACGATGCCATCCATGCCGGTATCCTCGAAGGCGTCGCCGCCCATCCCGAGTTCAAGATCGTCGGCTCCGTGACCGGCGACTGGGACCAGACCACGGCGCAGAAGGCGGTGGCGACCATCCTGCCGTCGCTGCCGGAGATCGTCGGCGTCGTCGACCAGGGCGGCGACGGCTACGGCGCCGCGCAAGCGTTCGCCGCCGCCGGCAAGCCGCGTCCGACCATCATCATGGGCAACCGTCAGGACGAGCTGAAGTGGTGGAAGGAGCAGAAGGACAAGGACGGCTACCAGACCTGGTCGGCCTCGATCGCGCCCGGCGTGTCGACGCTCGCCTTCTGGGTAGCGCAGCAGGTGCTCGACGGCCGCAAGGACGTGCCGCACGATCTGCTGGTGCCGTATCTCGCCTTCACCCAGGACAATTTCGAGGCCGCGCTGCCGAAGATCAAGGAAGGCGGCGTCGCTACCCACGAATACACCCAGGAAGACGCGATCGCGGCCATCAAGGCCAACATCAAGCAATAGCGGCGCGACATTGCCAGCCGCATCGCCGACCGGATATCGTTGAGGATGCTCCAGGCTATTGCAGACATCGTCAGGCTGGACGGCGCCGAAAAGCACTTCGGCGCCGTCCGCGCGCTCAACGGCGTCGACTTCCATGTCGGCGCCGGCGAATGCGTCGGGCTGGTCGGGCACAACGGCGCCGGCAAGTCGACGCTGATGCATATGGTTGCGGGCACGCTGCGGCCCGATGGCGGGCAGATCGCGGTGCGTGGCAACCAGGAAGCGAGCTATTCCGTGGCGCGCGCGCTCGAGCTCGGCATACGCTGCGTGTTCCAGGAGCTGTCGCTCTGCCCAAACCTCAGCGTCGCCGAGAACACGCGCATCAACCATCCCTCGCTCAGCGGGCTCGGCTGGCGGCGCAAGGCCGCCGATCTCATCCAGGCCAAGCTCGACGAGATCTTTCCCGACCACGGCATCGCGGCGGACGACATTGCCGGCGATCTGTCGATCGGACGCCGCCAGATGGTCGAGGTGGCGCGCGCCTTCACGCTGACCCGCGAGCCGCTGCATCTGGTCATCCTCGACGAGCCGACCTCGTCGCTCGATGCGCACACGGCCGGCCAGCTGCTTTCATTCGTGCGCCGCTTCGTCGCCGCGGGC
Organism: Mesorhizobium sp. M1A.F.Ca.IN.020.06.1.1; assembly: GCF_004023265.1. Lineage (NCBI taxonomy): Bacteria > Pseudomonadati > Pseudomonadota > Alphaproteobacteria > Hyphomicrobiales > Phyllobacteriaceae > Mesorhizobium > Mesorhizobium sp. M1A.F.Ca.IN.020.06.1.1. The sequence goes on along the minus strand of NZ_RZSR01000459.1, from coordinate 3,136 downwards.
GGCAGCTGCATCCTGATCTCCCATGTGCTGGGCGAGGTGCTGCAGAATGCCGACCGCATCGTGGTGATGCGCGACGGCAAGGTGGTCGCCGCCGACGCCGCAAGCGCGTTCGACCGGGACAAGCTGGTCGCCGCGATGGGCGGCGCCGGGGAACATCAGAAGGCCGCCGCCGAGACCCGCAAGGTCGCGGTTGGGGCTCTCAGGGTGCGGGCGCGCCCGGCGCGGCAGCAGGATGGCAAGGAGCTTGTCGCCCGGGCGGGCGAGATCATCGGCCTTGCCGGACTCGCGGGGCATGGCCAGACGGACCTGCTGCTCGCGATCTTCTCGGCCGCCTCGCGCGCCAGGGCCGGCATCGAAGTGACGGCGCCGGTGGCGCTGGTCGCCGGCGACCGCCAGGCGGACGGCATCTTCGCCCAATGGTCGATCGCCCAGAACATCGGCATCCGCTCGCTTCAGCGCCTGCGCGACGGCCTGCTGATCTCGCCGCAGCGCGAGGCGGAGCTGGCCGAATTCTGGAAGAAGAAGATCGGCATCCGCACGCCGGACATGAACAACAACATCTATTCGCTGTCGGGCGGCAATCAGCAGAAGGCGCTGTTTGCGCGCGCGCTCGGCTCCGATGCCGAGATCGTGCTGATGGACGATCCGATGCGCGGCGTCGACATCGGCACCAAGCTCGAAGTCTACGACCTCGTGCGCGAGGAGGCCGGAAAGGGCCGCACCTTCCTCTGGTACACGACCGAAACCGAAGAGCTCGACAATTGCGACCATGTCTATGTCTTCAAGAACGGCCGCATCGTCGCCAATCTTGGGCGCGACGAACTGACGGAGGAGAAGATCATCCAGTCCTCGTTCGGCGACACGGCCTGAGATGACGGCGATCGCTCCCGGCACGGTCCCCAAATCCTCGCGCGGCAGCGCGGCCCGCGCACGCACGCTGCGCAGCCTGCTGCCGGCGCTGTCGCTGGCGCTGGTGCTGATGGCCATCGCCTGGCTCAATCCGCGCGCCATCAGCTATTTCGGCTTCAATCTAATGCTGAACCTGGCGATCCCGATCGCGCTGGCGACGATCGCGCAGATGTTCGTCATCGCCGGCAATGAGCTCGATCTCTCGATCGGCACTTTCGTCGGCTTTGTCGGCTGCGTCACCGCCACCTGGCTCAGGGATGCGCCGTTCATCGGTGTCGCTGTGCTGCTCGGTTCAATCGGCGTCTACGCGCTGCTCGGCGCGCTGATCCATCTGCGCAACCTGCCCTCGATCGTGGTGACGCTCGGCATGAGCTTCGTCTGGCAGGGGCTGGCTATCCTCATCCTGCCGAAGCCGGGCGGCAAGGCTCCGGACTGGCTGCTGGCGATCATGTCTTTCAAGCCGCCCTATATCCCGTTCCCTATCCTGGCGGCATTGCTCATCGCGGCGATCGTGCATTTTGGCCTGATGCGCACTTCATATGGCGTCATCCTGCGCGGTTCCGGCGGCAATGCCGCGGCGCTCAGGCGCGCCGGCTGGTCGCTGCTCAAGACAAAGATCGTGCTCTTCGCGCTGACGGGCCTGTTCGGCGTGCTTTCCGGCATGGCGCTGATCGGCATCACCACTTCGGCCGACGCCAATATCGGCAACGGCTACACGCTGCTTTCGATTGCCGGCCTCATCCTTGGCGGCGGCGAGTTCGTCGGCGGCCGGGTGTCGCCGATCGGCGCGGTCATCGGCGCGCTGACACTGGCTTTGGCCGCCTCGCCGCTCTTGACCTTCACGCACATCCCGCCCGATTGGCAAGTGGCCGCCAATGGCGCGATCCTGATCATCGTGCTGGCGGCCCGGGTGCTGATCAGCCGCAGGGAGAGGTGAACGATGACCTCGGTCCGGATGCTGCTTGAAAAACCCTGGCTCTGGTCCTTCGTCGGCGCCGTTCTCGTGTGGGTGGCAACCGTCGCCTTCACCGGCGGCTATGGCGCCGGCGGCATGGTCACGGCGGCACTTTCGCTTGCCGTCTTCACCGTCATCGTCGGCGTCGGCCAGATGTTCGTCATCACGCTCGGCCCCGGCAATGTCGACCTGTCGCTGCCCGCCAATATCGGACTGGCGAGCGCGGTGGCGATGAAGGTTATGGGCGGCAGCGATTCGATGATCGTCGTCGGGCTGTTGGCGGCGCTCGCCTGCGGCGCGGCGATCGGCGCCATCAACTATCTGCTGATCTGGGCGCTCAGGATTCCGCCGATCATCGCGACGCTGTCGGCGAGCTTCATCATCCAGTCGGTCGACATCAGCTACGGGCGCGGCCTGCAGATCAAGCCGCCGCCGGGCTTTGCCGATTTTACCAACTGGCAGGTGCTGGGGATCCCGGTGCTGGCGATGCTGACGGTGGTCTTCACCGTCGCCGCGGCGCTGGCGCTGCAGCGCATGATCTATGGCCGCTCGGTGCTGGCGATCGGGCAGAACATCCGTGCCGCCTGGCTCGCCGGCGTCAATGTCGGCCGCATCCGCTTCCTCACCTACACGCTGTGCGGCGCGCTGGGCGGCATCGACGGCGCGCTGCTTGCCGGCTATTTCCGCGGCGCCAATGTCGATATCGGCAATGAATATCTGCTCGCCTCCATCGCGGTCGTCGTCATCGGTGGCACCTCGGTCGCCGGCGGCAAGGCTAACGTGCCCGGCGTCTGGGGCGCCGGCCTGTTCCTGGTGCTTTTGCTCACCATGCTCAACACCTTCGGCGTCAGCGCCGGCGTGCGGCTGGTGCTGACCGGGCTGATCATCGTCGGGGTGATCACGGCGGCGGGTGGCGAGAAGGCTGTGCGGTGACAAGTCGCGAGGAGGGGGTCGCTCTCCGGGTCTCTCCAGCCAAATTTGACCATGTGGACAAAGGTCGGGCGTCGTTCCATAGTCCTCCCGTCTGACATGTTTTGAACGGCCGGCTCGACACGGCCGTCGAGTTAGAGGGGATTTCAATGGAAAACGATCATCGCAAAACGCAACGCGCCGGCCTGTCGCGGCGCAATGTGCTGGAACTCGGCGTCCTTGGGCTGACCGCGGCGGCGCTGCCCGGCGTGGCCTTCGCCAAGGACAACAAGCTGAAGGTGGCGGCGATCTTCGCGACGCCGATCGAGGAGCCGTGGGACAACCAGATCCATGTCGCCCTGC
>NZ_RZSR01000458.1:0-4630 GCF_004023265.1 Mesorhizobium sp. M1A.F.Ca.IN.020.06.1.1 | reverse complement strand
TCCAGGTACCGACGCTGATCGTCGGCGCCGGCGCCGACCAGGTGGTCTCGACCAAGGCGGTCGAATCCTATGCCAGACGGCTGCGCGTCGGCTCTTTGTTGATGATCGACGGCGCGCATCATGAGATCCTGCAGGAGAGGGATGTCTTTCGCGAGCAGCTCCTGGCGGCCTTCGATGCTTTTGTTCCGGGAACCGGCGACGCTGCCTGATCACGGAACGACGCCGCGGATCAGCCGCGCAGCGCCGCCATTGCCGCGGCGTGCAACTCCGGCGTCGCCGCCGCCAATATGTCGCCACCGTTTTCCGCCGGCCCGCCTTCGAAGGTGGTGACGACGCCGCCCGCCTTCTCGATGATCGGGATCAGCGCCACGATGTCGTAGGGTTTCAAACCCGGATCGGCGACGATATCGACGCTGCCCGCCGCCACCATGGCGAAGGCGTAGCAGTCGGTGCCGTAGCGGGCGAGCTGCACCTGTTTCTCGAACGCGTCATAGCGGTTGCGCGCCGCGCCCTTGAACAGCGCCGGCGTGGTGGTGAACAGGGTCGCCTGCGAAAGCTGCGTCGTCTTGCGCGTCGCGAGCTTGCGCGGGCCACCCGGGCCTTCGTAATGCGAGCCGGAGGCATTGGCATAGAACAGCTCGCCGGTGAAGGGCTGCGACATCAGGCCGGCGACGGCATCGCCGTCGATCGTCAGTCCGACCAGCGTTCCCCAGACCGGCAGGCCGGAAATGAAGGCGCGTGTGCCGTCGATCGGGTCGATGACCCAGACATGCCGGCTCGAAATGTTCTCGTTGCCATGCTCTTCGCCGAGGATGCCGTGATCGGGATACTCCGCCGAGATAAGCGCCCGGATCGCCCGCTCGGCCTCGCGATCGGCTTCCGTCACCGGATCGAAGCTCTCCGCCAGCTTGTTGGCGACTGCGGCCTGGCTGCGGAAGCGAGGCAAGGTCTCGGCGGCGGCGGCACGCGCGATGCGCCGCATGAAGTCGATGCTGATATCCAACCCACTCTCCCCGTTGCGGCAACCATCCGGCAGCTGCTGTCTTCTTGTCGGACCGGAGCGTGCAACCGGGTCAGGCGCCCTCGCCTGTTGCCTCAAAGTCACACGTCAGGCGCCGAAACCGGATTTGCACATCATATTGAATTAAAAAAGCCTGAAGTCGATTGACATTTGTGCATCGCACAATACTTTTGTTCTCGGACAGCTTATCCTGTCCATGCCCTCCTTGGGCGTTTCCTCCCTAGACTTCGACCGTGTCGTGAAAACGATGCGGTCTTTTTTTGAGCTGCGGTTCCCAGCGCCGCCGTCATTCGGCGGCGAGCGGCAGGTCGAGGAAATGATGGCCGGGCATCGAAATCAGTTCGGCCGAAAACCGCGTCAGGTCGTCGGCTAAAGCGTCGAAGCCAGCCGATTTCTGGAATGTCCGCTCGTTCATGTAGAGCCCGCGATTGACCTCGATCTGCAGCGCGTGGAGATGACGCGCCGGCCGTCCGTAATGCTCGGTTATGAAGCCGCCGGCATAAGGCTTGTTATGCGCGACAGCGTAGCCCATTCCGGTGAGCAGGCCGATCGCCCTCTCGGTTAGAGCGGCGCTGGCGGAAATGCCGAAACGATCGCCGATGATGAAGTCCGGCCGCGCGCCATTGTCGCCGACCCGGACGCTGGCCGGCATCGAATGGCAGTCGATCAGCACGGCATAGCCGAACCTGGCGTGGGTCCTGGTCAAGAGCCGCTTCAGCGTCTCGTGATAGGGCTTGTAGACGGCCTCTATGCGTCCCACGGCCTCGGAGAGCGGCAGACGCCCGGGATAGATGTCGAGCCCCTCTCCCACCAGCTTCGGCACGGTGCCCAGCCCGCCCGCGACGCGGGCCGAACGGATATTGCAGAAGGACGGCACCGGCTCCGCGAACATGCGCGGATCGAGTTCCCACGGTTCGCGGTTGACGTCGAGATAGGCGCGCGGGAAATTTGCCGCCAGCATCGGCGCGCCGAGCGCCACGGCGCCGCCGAACAGTTCATCGACATAGCAATCCTCCGAGCGGCGTATGGCGTTGCGGTCGAGCCGCACCATGGCCAGGAAGCGCTCGGGATAATGGCGGCCGCTATGCGGCGAGTTGAACAGGAAAGCTACGCGTTGCTCGGCGCCCGATCGGATTTCGAAGGGTGGTGTGACCGAAAAATCCTCGGCTGCCGTCTTCAATTTGAACGAACCAGGACGAAGCACTGCATCATGATGCGAAACTGCCATCTTGCGCCCGGCATGTCCAGCATTTCAGCCCCGCGAAACGCACAGTCGTAGTGGTCGCGACAAGGCCAACGTTCACTTGATGTTTACCGTCTCCTCCTCATATACAGGATGGTTAACGGGCTTGCCCGGCGGCAGGCTTGGGGCGGGTGATTCGGACGGGATACGATGGCACGCATTCTTCTGGCGGAAGACGACGACGATATGCGCCGGTTCCTCGTCAAGGCGCTGGAACGCGCCGGCTACCAGGTGAGCGATTTCGACAACGGCGCCAGCGCCTATGAGCGGCTGCGCGAAGAGCCTTTTTCGCTGCTTCTGACCGACATCGTCATGCCGGAGATGGACGGCATCGAGCTTGCCCGCCGCGCCACTGAGATCGATCCGGATCTCAAGGTCATGTTCATCACCGGCTTCGCTGCCGTCGCGCTCAATCCGGATTCCAAGGCGCCCAAGGACGCCAAGGTGCTGTCGAAGCCGTTCCATCTGCGCGATCTCGTCAACGAGGTCGAGAAGATGCTTCAGGCGGCCTAAAGGGTTTTTCCGGCCGACGCATGTCGTCCAAAACGGCGCAGCGGCTGGGAAAACGACATCAACTAAACAAAAGATCTAAGCGCGTCACTCGGACCCGTTTCGACGCGACGCGCTTTAGGCTTGGCGCTTCCGCCGCTGCGGCGAAACCGAGCTTTCTTTTCTCGTTCCTGCTATTGACGCGCCGGACCAAAAATGGTGTATGCGCGGCTTCGGATGGGCGTGTAGCTCAGCGGGAGAGCACTGCATTGACATTGCAGGGGTCACAAGTTCAATCCTTGTCACGCCCACCATCCTTTCAACAACTTAGCTAACCCAATGTGCCGATTGGCACAGAAATGGCACAGAAACCTGCCTCAGAGCAGTTCCATCATGCCATCGCGCACAGCCTGCGCATGGTTCGGCGGCATCAAAAAAAGCCCGGCGTCGATGCAGTCCAAGATGTCGTTCGCCAGATCGGGTGTGATCTGGTCGAACTCTTTGGCGTCATCCAGCTCGAATGTCGGGTGCTGCACGACGCGCGACAGATCAAGAAAGCAGTCCTTGACCACCAGTTCATGGCACCCTGCCTGAAGCGCCATCTGATCCTTGCCATGAGGCTTGGGGTTCGAATTGATCCACAGGAAGAACCCGTGCTCGACTGACGCGCACAGAGCGAACTTGGCCTTTGGTGGCTTGGTTAGCGCTGTTCGGACGATGTAGACGTGGCCGAGTTTACAGGACGCCATATGCCGCGAACTCTTCGGCGCTTTCGATGATTTCGGGATCGGCGCCTTCCAGCATGTCATCGAACGACATGAGGGAGTTCAGATCGGCATTTTTCCAACCAGGATGCTGATGGGTCTCGTCAGAGATCGACCCAAAAGATTTGCCTTTCACGTGGGCTATTCCGTGTTGCAGGCATTCCAGGTCCGACGGGCTGAAAAGCTCCAGCCTTGGCTCTCTGGCCGCCTTGTATTCAGGGTGCCCCCACCGGGTATCAACTTCTAGTGCGCCATCCACCAGCTCTTTGTCTGCCGGCGCGACGGTTCCTTTCAGTACGTCGTATGAAAACGACGGTACCGGCCCATTGTCCATCGCCACATAGCGGTCACCAACGATGGGTCGGCCGTAATTGCGCAGATGTTCCAACTCGGCGAAATAGAGGGCTTTCGACGCATGGAAGCGCCCCACGCCCGGCATTTGCTGGGCGATGAACACGATCGCCTCGACCGCCTTCGGCTTATCCAGCGTGAATTTCATGCGCGCAAATATACAGCTTTCTCGCATTTTTCCATAGCTAAGTGACAGCAAACGCGTGAAAGAACCGTTGCGACAGTAGGGAAATCGCCGCTTTTAGACCTCGGCCGCGTTCTTCTGAAAATCCGGGTGATGGTGCCCGTAAACCTTGTCCAGCGTCTTGGCTGACATCCCGAGCGCGCCGGCCGCTTCCCAAATGTCGATGCCGGCGAACATTATCCAGGTTGCGCGCGTGTGCCGCAGGACGTGCGGCGTGATCGGCGGTTGGCCGGTGACCTCGGGCTGGAGCCAAGCGTTGTCGATCGCCATACCCCAAGCGGTGCGCACGGACGCGACGCCGCGCCCCATGTAGTTGACGACGTGCAGATGAGTAGTCACTGGCTCGCCAGCTTCCACTGAAGCGGCATCCCTGGCCGCATCGTCGATCCGCTTCCAACGCGACAGATGAGCCGTGATGCGTCGGCCAAGGCGCACGGGCGGCTGGCGCTTGTTGGTCTCCGTCACGCCGTCCCCTCGCCGATGCATGACGCCCCGGCTCAAGTCGATCCAGCCGCCTCCGGTGTTTGTCATCCACTGCACATTGCAGATCGCGGCTCGCCGGGATCCAGTGTAGAGCC
>NZ_RZSR01000457.1:0-4637 GCF_004023265.1 Mesorhizobium sp. M1A.F.Ca.IN.020.06.1.1 | reverse complement strand
GCCCTGCAACACCATGGATGAAGTCGCTACGCTGAAGGGCCGCGTGACGCATCCGGTCTATCTCGACGAGAGCACCGAGGACCAGAACGCGGTGCTGCGAGCGATCTCCATGGGCATCGCCGACGGCTTCGGCTTGAAGGTGACGCGCCTCGGCGGCCTCACGAAGATGACAACCGTGCGCGACCTTTGCGCCATTCGCTCGCTGCCGCACAGCTGCGACGACGCCTGGGGCGGCGACATCATCGCGGCGGCCTGTGTCCATCTTGCTGCCACGGTCGAGCCGCGCCGGATGGAGGGGGCCTGGATCGCCCAGGAATATATCGACGGGCATTTCGACTGGAAGAACCCGGTCGTGATCGAAAAGGGCCACATAGCCGTGCCGCAGCGGCCGGGCCTGGGCGTGAAACCCGAGGCCGGGATATTCGGCAAGCCGCTGGCGACTTACGGAGCCTGACAACCGGCCAGGCTTTGGCCGGCCCAGCCGATCACTTCTTGGGTCTCGGGGATCGTTCCGCCTCATCCCGCGTTGAGTGGCACGCAAAGGGAGGAACGGCAATGGATGATGATCGGACCGAGAAGATCAGGCAGCGTGCCTATGAGCTCTGGCAGCGCGAGGGCAGCTTGCATGGCGACCATGAGCGGCACTGGCGCCAGGCCGAGATGGAAATCGATCGCGAGGCTGCGCTGCCGCTCACGGCAGACGATGCGCTGCCGGGAACGCGCGAGATCGACAGCGCGGATGTGCTGACGGTCGAGGCGCTTGCGATACGCACCGGCATATCGGCCCAAGAAGCGCAGGAGTTGCTCGACAGGCTGGGCAGCGACCGCGCCGCGATCGAGCAGGCGGCGCGGAGCATCCGGGCACGGAAAGGGCTGTAGGTCAGGAACCCAGACGCGTGCGACGTTGCCGGCATTCGACGTCGGCGGAACCCTCGTTGCCATCGACAGTTCCTCCTGTCTAACCACAGGAGACCTGTCATGGATCATACCAACCACGTGAGGCTGACAAACGCCGAATTGACTCCCAGCATTCTCGAAGGCGCGACCATCTACGGCCCGGACGACGAAAAGATCGGCTCGGTCGACCACATGCATGGCAGCCAGGTCGTCATCGATGTCGGCGGCTTCCTCGGCATCGGTGCAAAGCCGGTCGCCGTCAGCGCCAACCAATTGGATTTCATGCGCGACGAGGACGGCGACGTCCACGCCGTGACCAGATGGACGAAGGACCAGCTGAAGTCGATGCCCGAGCATCACGACTGAGCACGGGAGGGTCCGACGAGAGCCGACACATGTTGGGGCGTCCTCATCCCGGCCTTCTCATGCTGCATTCCGGCGTGGTGCCGCGGCGTTCTGAAGCGCAAGTTCGGCGAGCCCACCGGGCCTACTGGGCGAGCGTGCGCCGCTACTCTGAGGCGATGCCTCTTGCCTCAAGGTGGCGGCCATCCTCGATCCCGCAGCGCGCCAGTCAATCTTGACAACGGACCGCTTGGTCGAGCCTCCTGAGAGCGGCGCTCGCCTGAAGGCGGCAATCGGGACCTGATTGGAAACGAGGATGACGGCCACCAACGGCAAAACGCTGCGACTGCATATGCCGCAATGGCAGGGCGGGAATCTCGAGGAGTATCATCTCAGTTCGAAAGTGCTGTCGTGGCTGCTGCCCGCATCCCGAGGACCGGAGGAGATCGTGCCGGTCCCCTCTCCCGGCGACAGTCCGGCGCCGGCGATCGAGGACGGCATCCTCGCGAGGAAAGCTCTGCTCGATCAGGCGCGCGCGGCGCGAGCCGCCATCGAACGGCATCGGCCGGATAGGATTCTCACGATCGGCGGCGACTGCCTGGTCGATCTCGCGCCCATCGCCTACCTCAACAAGCACTATCGCGGCACTGTCGGGGTGCTCTGGATCGACGCCCATCCAGATGTGCAGACGCCGAAGGATTTCCATCAAGGCAATTCGCAGGTGCTGGCAATGCTGCTTGGCGAAGGTGATCCGGATTTCCTCACCGAAGTCGACGTTCCCGTCGACCCCACGAAAGTAATGTATGCAGGGCTGGACGAGTGGTCGCCGCCCGAAAACGAGTTTCTCGTCCGCATGGGCCTGCGGCGCACGGGATCGGCCGAGCTTGCCGAGAGCTCTTCCTCGGTGCTGAAATGGATCGAGCAGGAAGGCATCGAGTACCTAGCGATCCACTTCGACGTCGACGCCATCAGGCCGCAGAGCTTTCGGCCGATGCTCTTCAACAAGCCCGGCGCTGGAGATGGCTTCCTTGCCGGTGTTCCGCGCGGCCGGCTTGAGCCGAAGCATGTGTTGCGGCTGCTCGGCCATGTCGCGGGCGCCTGCGACATCGTCGGGCTTGCCATTACTGAGTACATCTCCTGGGACGCCATCCAGACACGGAAGTTGCTAGCCCAATTGCCGCTCATCGGCGCATGAGCGGGGCCCCGGCGTTGGCGTCAGCCCTTCATTGAATTGCTGTAGACCTGCACGCCGACGCGCTCGTTGCGGCGCCAGCGCACCACGGCCCGATAGACGGCGTCGTCATCGGGAACAATGAGCGTGAAACGGTCGGGCAATTCCACCTGCGGCCCGACGCGCAGTTCGGCGCCATGCTCGTGCTGATTACGGACGGAGCACCTGATGCTGGCGTCGCCGGTGACGATTGTAGCCTCCTTCAGCACGAATTCTCGTGAATGAAGACGGCGCTCTAAGTGGGGAAAGGTGGCCATGATGCACTGGTCCCGAAACTTGCCCGGCGGGCTCAAACTCAATCGCCCGACGCACCACCCTAGCGCGGACGTGTTTCCGTTCCGTTAGCGTTTTCTAATCACTGCCCACTCGGCGATCCCGTTTCCGCACAGGCGGCGCCGGACCGAACGAGCTTGTCGCATGCCGCTAATGCCGCTTGAAATACTGGACCTCGCGCTCGTGCTTTTCGGCAGCCTCGCGCGACTTGAAGGTACCGAGATTCCGGCGTTTGCCGGTCCTCGGATCCACCTTGCGCGAATAGAGCCGGTAGTCGCCGGACTTCAGCTTGCGGATCATGGGACACCTCCTCTGCTCGTAAGTCTAATCCACTCGACCTGTCCGGGGTTCCAGCAGCGAACGTGATCCATTTCACGGAAGCGCCGCGCCGAATGTCGGAATCGACGCGGCAGCGACACGATTGGGTCGGATTATTTGTACTCAAACGGCTTCCGCGGCGTTAGTCTTTGCGTCCGCGAGCATGCCGGACTGGAGGAGGGTGAGATGGCGACGGCCAAGCTTCACGGCGTTGAACTCGTCAAGGGCCAGAGGTGGACGGTGCGCGTCACCGCCTACGGCACTACGCTGACCTTCCCTTTCGAAGCCGAGCAATTTGCGCGCTCCTATGCCGATGGTCAGGCCTTCCGCCTCGGCGTCGAGGTGGTCGAGTTGAAGGACTGCGCCTGAGCGGCTGCGGGCGTAGCGATCGCCGCCACGGGTTCGCCGCGCGACAAATCTATCGCCAAGCTCCGATAGCGGCGGACCTTATGCAGGAACTGGCAAGAAGTCGGTGTCGTGCCCATCACTTTGTCGACTCGTTCGCAAACCACGAGCCTCGATCTACTTCATGAAGCATCTGGCGTTCTAGGTTTGCGGCAACCAGGCAACCTTCTCGCCATCCTCCTTGATGAATTCGCGCACGGGGTTGTCGAGCAGCGGCAGCACCGCCTCCGACGGCCGGCAGAGCCTCGTGCCCTTGGGCGTCTCCACGATCGGCCGGTTGATGAGTATCGGATGGGCGAGCATGAAACCGATCAGCTCGTCGTCGCTCCATTTCGGATCGGCGAGGCCAAGCTCCGCGTAGGGCGTGCCTTTCTCCCGCAACAGGTCGCGCGGGGTGATGCCCATCGCCGCGATCAATTCGAGTAGCCGTTCGCGGCTCGGCGGCGCCTTCAGATATTCGATCACCATCGGCTCCTCACCGCTGGCGCGGATCATGGAAAGCGTGTTGCGCGAGGTGCCGCAAGCGGGGTTGTGGTAGATGGTGACCGTCATGGCTCGGCTTTCAGTGGCTCGGATTGCTCGATGGATTCGGGCCGCAGCAGCCATCCCATCAGCGCCAGCGCGATAAAGGCGCCGAGCAGTTCGGCGACGATGAAACCCGGGAGATCGGCCGGCCTGATGCCGGAAAAGCTGTCGGTGAGCGCACGCGCCACGGCGACGGCCGGATTGGCGAAGGACGTAGAGGCGGTGAACCAGTAGGCGGCGGTGATGAAGAGGCCTACCAGCCATGGCACAGCCCGTCGCTCGAAGCGCAGGCCGGCGAGAATTACAGCGACCAGGCCGAATGTCGCGACAATCTCCGAAAACCATTGCGCCGGTCCGGCGCGCAGCTTGGTCGCGATCTCCAAGGGCGGCAGGGCGAACATGAGGTGCGCGGCGATCGTGCCGGCGATGCCGCCGGCGAACTGCGCGGCGAGATAGGCAGGCAGATCGCGCGGCGGGAGCGACCGGTTCAAACAGAAGACGAGCGAGACGGCCGGATTGAAATGCGCCCCGGAGATCGGTCCGAGGATGGTGATCAACACCACCAGCATGGCGCCGGTCGCGAGCGTGTTGGCGAGCAGCGCCAGCGCGGTGTCATGCGTCAGCGTCTCCGCCATGATGCCGGAAC
>NZ_RZSR01000456.1:0-4642 GCF_004023265.1 Mesorhizobium sp. M1A.F.Ca.IN.020.06.1.1 | reverse complement strand
CTTGGCGCGCGGCCTCGGCATCGGCCGGCGGCTCGACATAGAGCAGCCTGAGCTTCGCCACCTTGGGCGACTTGCGCATGACGAAAACCGAGCCGACCACCTCGCCTTCGCGCTCGGCTATCCAGCTGCGCTCCCATTGCGGAACGAAGTTCTTGACGAACTCGCCGAGGATCTCGGCAACCAGCGCCTCATAGGTTTCGTCCCAGCCATAGTCCTGCGCGTAGATGAGGCCCTGGCGATGCGTGATCCAGCCGATGTCGCCGACCTGCAGCGGCCGCAGGATATAAGGCACTTTGGGTTGGGGTTTGTCGCCGAGCAGGTCCTGCACCGTGCGCATCGCCTTGACCAGCCGCTCCTGGTCGGTCGGCGCCAGGCGATCGAGCAGCGCGCGCACCTGGTCGTGCGAATCCTGGTTGAGCGGCGCGAAGGCCTCCCTGCCCGCGGGCGTCAGCGCGATCGAGGACCGCCGCGCGTCGGCCTCCGTGGCGGCGCGTTCGACCAGGCCGCGCTCCTCGAATTTTTTCAGCAGCCGGCTGACATAGCCGGGGTCGAGATCGAGGTCGCGCACCAGGTCGCTGGCGACCAGCCCGTCGCGATGGGCAAGCTCGTAAAGCACGCGAGCCTCGGTCAGCGAGAACGGGCTCTTCAGGAGGCCCTCGTCGAGCAGGCCGATCTGGCGGGTGTAGAAGCGGTTGAAAGCGCGCACGGCATCGATGCGCTGCTTGCCGGGGTGATCGTGGATGGTCATGGGAATTCCTCCTGTCGCGGACAGGATCGATCATTTAGTTGACTGAGTCAAATAAATTGATTGTGCCGAACTTCTTTAGGCCGACGGGACAGAGGGGGGCGCGAAGGATCGCGACGAAGACAGTTGGGGCGCCCCTCACCCCATCGGCAGTACCGGCCAGAACTCGACGATGCGCCCACCGGCAAACACCGCGAGCGAGCCGAAATGCTGCAGCACCGCCTCGCTCTGCGTCGGCCGCAGGAAGGCGTAGTCACCGGGCTTCACCTCCGCGCCCGCCGGCAGCCCCATGAATTGCTGGTTGGAAGACAGCCCGATCAGGCCGTTCGGCTTCATGCCTGCGGGGAACACCGGTTCGGCCATCCACTTGCCGCCATAGAGATAGCAGGCCTTCTTCGCGAAGAGGCCGAGCGCCTGCAGCGTGCGGAAGATAGCCGCCGGGCCGGGGAGCACCGGATCGAGCGCCTTCAGAATCGGCGTCGCAATGAGAGCGGCCGGCCGGAAGCCGTCGAGGCCGGGCGTATCGAAATCGCTGGGCAGCACGAAGGCCGAGCCGATCGACACTTCGTTGGCCACGCCGCCGCCATGCAGCAGCGCCGTCTTGGAACCGCCGATGTTGAGGATGCGGCGCTGGTCCGCATCGAGGGCCGCGACGAACTCGGCAGCCTTCGCCGCGGCCTTTTTCAGCGCGCCGGCCGCGCCGCCGAACAGCCCGGGAATTTCCGGCGCATGCGCTTCATAGGCCATGATGCCTTCGCAGCGCAGGTCCTTCGGTATGGCCAGCGCCCTGATCTCGGCAGGACCGGAAAAGCCGCCGCGATGCAGGCCGACATCGACCTCGAAGGCGAAGCGGAGTTCGGTGCCGAACGCTGCGGCGAGCGCACCGTATTCGGACAGGCGCTCCGGCGTGTCGATCAGCCAGCAGACGCGCGACCACCCGCCGGCGTCGCCTCTAGCCAGCGCCGCTTTCGCCGCACCTACCGGCATCGGCTTGCCATAGAGGAGATCGCCCGCGGGAAAGGCGTCGAGCACCGCCTGCGTCACCGGCGGATGGAAGGTCATGAAGCGGCCGGTTTCGAGCGACTTGGAGATATGCGAAAGCAGCGGCAGGCAAGGCAGCGACTTATCGACCAACCGCACGGCAAGACCCGGCGCCAGCCTCTGCTTCACCAGCGCGATGTTGGCGTCCAGCCGGTCGCGGTCGAGCACCAGGCAGGGCCGAAAGATTTCGGCGGCCTTGAGCGCCTTCGACAGCTCGGCGAAATAGGCGCTCATTGTTGGATGCCGAACAGGCTGGCCATATAGGACGACACGAAGCGGTTCTCGGGATCGATGTCGCGGCGCACCGCCATTGCGTCGTCCCAGCGCGGATAGAGTTTCTTGAAATCCGCCGCCGTCAAGCTGTGCATCTTCCCCCAATGCGGCCGCCCGCCATATTTGCGGAAGATCGGCTCGGCCGCGCGCATGAAGGGCAGCGGATCGTTCGCCGCGTCGTGATGGATGGCGATCGAGCAGGTCAGCCTCCTGTGGAAGGGCGAGAGCCAGAATTCGTCCGGGGCGACCGAACGCACCTCCATCGGGAAATAGACTTCCGGGAAATGCTTTTCGGTCAGCGCGATGATCTCGGCCAGCGCCCGGGGACCGTCCTCGTAAGGCAGGTGGTACTCCATCTCGTTGAATTTGGTGCGACGGTCGCTGGCGTAGACGTTGAGCCAGTCCTGCACATAATCCTCGGCCGGCACCTTCTTGACCGCACCCTTGATCAGCGCCCGGCGGAGCGCCGGCAGCCGGCGCAGCACGGTGCGCAGCTTGCGCAACGTCGCCAGGCCCTCCTCGTCATCCTCGGTCGGCCGCGACGCCGGCGTTGCGTCGCTGAGATCGCTGGCGATGAACTGCGCATAGCCGGAAAACGGGATGTAATAGAACTCTGCCGAACGGTGTGCGCCCATCATCGTCTCGAAGTCGCGCAGCATTTCGCCGATCGGTAACACCCATTTGCGGCGCCGCAGCCGGTAGGTCGGGATGTTGTTCATCGTCACTTCGGTGAGCACGCCGAAAGCGCCGAGCGCGACGCCGGTGCCATGGACCATATCCTGGTCGCCCGCCCGGCTGTATTCGCGCAGCTTGCCTTGCCCGTCGACGAACTGCACCGTCTCGAGCTGCGTATGATAGGCGCCGAGCGTCGGGCCGGAACCATGCGTCGCGGTGCCCAGCGCGCCGCCGATCGCTTGCTTGTCGATGTCGCCCATATTGGGCAGGCCCTGGCCGATGTCCTGCAGGATGTGCATCAGCGCGCCAAGCCTTGTCCCCGCCCTCAGGCGTGCCCGATTGGCTGCGGCGTCATGCGAAACCAGCCCCTCGATCTTCGCCAGCGAGATGATGGTGCCGTCGGACTGCACCAGCGGCGTGAAGGAATGGCCGGCGCCGACGACGCGCAGCGGACCGGGCGCGGAACGCACCAGATCGGCCAGTTCGCCGACATCGGCTGGCGTGGCGATCAGCTTCGGCGCGGCGTTCACGAAACCCGACCAGTTGCTCCAGGCGTTTGCCATCGTCACCTCCCGCTCAGGCTGGAACGCGGCGGCGCGCAACCAACACGAAGACGCCGAGCAGCGCCACGCTGGCCAACGCGCTTGCCGCGGCGAATTCCGGCACCGGCCGGAAATTTTGGCCGTCGATCAGCAGCGAGGCGGCCACCGGGCCGATGGCGAGGCCGAAGAGCTGCGCCGCCGGCACAAGCAGTACCGCGTTGCGCGTCTCGTCGGCGGTGATCGCCAGCCGGATCTGGTAGGGCACGATGAAGAGCAGGATGAAGCCCATCACCATCGCCACCGACCAGAAGACCAAAAGCCCAGGGCCGGAAGCGAGCAGCACCGAGCTGATCGTCGCGATGGCGCCGATGACGGTGATGGCGAAGCGGTAGTCGATGCGCGCTTCGAAGACGGTGGCGGTCATGGCGCCCATGACCTGCGCGGCGAGGCTTGCCGAGACCATCAGGCCGACGGTGCGGCCGTCTATGCCGAACTCGGCGCCGAGCGGCTCCAGAAATGCCCAGACGGCGCCGAAGAACATGAAGTAGCAGAAGATCGACAGCAGCGCCGTGATCGCCGGCAAGGTGAGCACATTGGCAAAATGCTCGTCCTTCGGCAGGTCGGCGTAGTCGTCCGGCACGATCCACGCGACGACGAGCGACAACAGGCAGACAACGCCAAGCGCGACGAAGCCGCCGGCCGCGCCCGCGGCAGGCACCGCATAAAGCGCGAGCAGCAGCGCCAGCGCGCATTGCGCCAAGGTCTGCAGCGTGACGAAATAGCCGCCGATGCGCTCGGCCCGGCGCGAGCGGGCGATCAATTCGGTCGCCACGGCGACCAAGCCACCCTCAGCAAGCCCGGCGAGCGTGCGCGCCCCGATCAGCGTATTGGAACTCATCGCATAGGCGGTCCAGAAATTGGCGAGCGCCAGCAGCACCAAAAGCGCGGCGCTCTTCCGGCGCATGTTGCGCGCCGGGAGGAGCATCGCCACGATCGCCGAGCCGATGGCGATCGCGATCATCTCGGCGGTGGCGACCAGTGCCAGCTCGTCACCGGTGACATGACCTTCGCTGTAGAGCGCGCCGAGCAGCACCGGCTGCAAGCCCAGGATGAGCAGGCCGACCGAGCCGATCCAGAGCGCCGCGGCGAGTTGCAGGCCGGTCGGGTTGCCGACCAGCCAGTCGCCATTTTCCGCATGCGCGGCATCGGTTGCAGTCACGAGGCGCCCTCCCTTGCAGCCCGGTGAAAAAGCTGACAAGTTGTCAGCATTCACGAAACTGATACTTGATCAGTTTCCTGTCAACCGAGAATCAACGACTGCCCGCGCGAGATGAGGCAAACTAGGCAAACGGCGACGGAACCCAGA
>NZ_RZSR01000455.1:0-4650 GCF_004023265.1 Mesorhizobium sp. M1A.F.Ca.IN.020.06.1.1 | reverse complement strand
GCGTTGCACGACCGCGGCGTCGGCATCGAGGCCGGGCTGGCGTCGATCGGCGATGCGCTCAGGCTGGCCAGCCTCGATCATGGCCGCCGGGTGCTGCGCGTCCTGATCGAGATTTCCGAGCAGACGCTGGAGGAGGCCTTTGCCTTCGCCGACGGCATCGAAAAGCTGCTGCAACGCGAAGGCATTCACCGCTCGATCCTGCTGCATGGCGAGAACGCGACCGTGTGGCCCTTCGTCGAGCGGGCGGCGGCGCGGAAGTTTTCGACCCGTGTCGGGCTCGAGGACGGTAAGGAGTTGCCTGATGGGACGGTGGCGGACGGGAATGCGGCGCTGGTGAAGACGGCGGTGAGGATCTATCGCCGGGCGTGACTTGGTTCCTCGCCTCATGGGGAGGACCCAAGGCCAAAAGTCAGCCGAACTTCGTCAGCGGCTTGGCGGTTATCTCGACCCATTCGCAGCGCCGGCTGCGGTGGTAGAAGGATTGGAAGGGCGGCGGGAACGACGGATCCGCGAACGCCCCTACCGGAATTGCAGTTAGGCCGGGCTGCGTGTCGATGCGATAGTGCACTGTGGTCCCGCAATCAGGGCAGAAGCTGTAGGTTATCCGCCCGCCCTGCTCGCCGGTGCGCGTGAACTGCAGCGCGCGCCCGTCTATCGTCACATCGGCCTCGGCAAAGCGCACATTGTAGCTGAAGGCGCTGCCTGTGCGCCGCTTGCAGTCGAGGCAATGACACACCGAGATGCGCACCGGCTCGCCCGCGCAGGTGGCCGACAGCTGACCGCAGGAACATTCGGCGCGTCGCGTGACCATGCTGGCTCCTTTCGACCGAGTCTCGGCACCTTATGCAGTTCGGCGGCGTGGTGAAAGCACCTATCCGCCGAGCGTCGCCTACCCCTGCCAGGCCGTCAGATCCGCCAGTATCCGCGCCTTCACCGCCGGGTCGGCGTAGCTCGCATGCACCGATGTCGCGGCGAGCTGGCGGATGGTTTCACTGTCCCAGGCGAAGGTCTCGGCGCAGGCGGCGTAAGAGGCTTCGAGCGTCGTGCCGAGCAGCGCCGGATCGTCGGTGTTGATGGAGACGGGAACGCCGGCTTTGCGCAGAGCGTTGATCGGATGCTCGGCAAGCGAAGGATAGACGCCGAGTGCGATGTTGGAGATCGGGCAGACGCCGAGCGGAATTCGCCTCTGTGCGAGCAGGTCGACCAGAGCCGGCTCCTCGATCGCGCGAACGCCATGGTCGATGCGATCGGCGCCAAGCAGCTCGATGGCGTCGCGAACGCCCTCGGGACCGCTCGACTCGCCGGCGTGGACGGTGCGTCGCAATCCGGCCGTGGCGGCGCGGCGGAACGCCTCGGCAAAGCGCGGACCGGTGCGCCCGGCGGCCGCCTCGTTGCCGTCGATCGAAAGGGCCACGACGCGCGGGTGCCTGATCCTGCTCAGCAACTCCACCAGTTCGATGGCGTCCTCGGCCGACTGGGTGCGCAGCAGGCTGATGCAGAGCCCGACCGGCGGGTATCCATCCTGCTCGGCCGCCGCGAACCCGGCATCGAAGGCGTCGATCATGCCGGCGATGTTCCGGTGCCAGTGCGGCCAGTGGGTCGGATTGACGATGACATCGGCGTAGCGCACGCCGCTCTTGGCGATGCGCCGCGCAAATTTATAGGCGGTGATGGCCAGCTGCTCGCGCGTGCGAAACGTGCCGCACAGCCAGTCGAGCATTTCGAGGAAGCTCTTCAGATCATGCGCCTCGAAGAGCCTGTCGCGCGGCGCGCGCAGCGGGATGCCAGCCTCCTCGCAATTCCTGATCACGTCGTCGGCCTCGAAGCAGCCCTCGACGTGGATGTGCACTTCGGCCTTCGGCAACCCGATATAGTCGGTCAATGAAGCCTCCCGAGCTTTGTGGCGGCATCAAATCACGAAAGGCGAGATCAAGGCTTCAAGAAATGATTGAAAGATTTGTGTGTGATGGCCGCCAGTCTTCCCCCGTTGCGGGCCGTTGCGGGGGAGATCGGCAGGTTCGGCCTCACTGCGTGTCCGCGTGGGCTCTCAGCTCGGCGCGCTTCTCGTCCGACACCACCGCCAGATCCAGCACCTTCTGCAGACCCGCCGCATGGCGGAAATTGGGCTCGGCCTGCTCGCCGCTTTTCACCGCCTCGGCGAAGCGCTGGTAGTTGGTCGGCACGGTGCCGGCGTCAAACTCTTCCCATTTGGCGTCCTCGACATTGGCACCGATGCAGCCCTTCAACATCGAGCCATTGAGATTGTGCACCACCTCGATGCCGCCCTTGTCGCCATAGATGCGCAGCCTGAGCTCGTTGAGATGGCCGCTCGCCCAGCGGCTGGCATGCACCACGCCAAAGGCGCCGTTGGCGAAATCGAGCGTCATGGCGAAGCTGTCATTGGCGTCGAGCTGGTAGTCGCCGATGCGGTTGCCCGGCGCCTTGTCGAAGGCGCGCAGCCGGCAGAATACGTGGTCGATATCGAGGGCGGCGCCATAGCTGGCGAAGTCGAGGATGTGGATGCCGACGTCGCCGAGCACGCCGTTTGAGCCGTGGCCGCGCGAGAGCCGCCAGAGCCACTTGGGGTCGCTTCGCCAGTCGCCCCAGAATTTCGATACCAGCCAGCTCTGCAGATAGGAGGCCTCGACGTGGCGCACCGTGCCGATCTCGCCGGCCTGCACCATTTGTCGCGCCTTCTGCAAAGGCGCGACGTTGCGGTAGGTGAGGTTAACCATGTTGACGACGCCGGCGGCTTCCGCCGCATCGGCCATCTCGCTTGCCTTGCCGAAATTCTCCGCCAGCGGCTTTTCGCAAAGCACCGGCTTGCCGGCGGCGATCAGCGCCATCGTGGTCGGGTGATGCATGCGGTCGGGCGTGACATTGGCGACCGCGTCGAAACCGCCCCAGTCGAGCGCCGTCTCCAGCGAGGTGAAGCGCTTCGGGATCTTATAGGCGTCGGCATATTCGCCAACGCGGGCCGGATCGACATCGACGGCACCGACGATGTCGACGCCTTCGATGGCGCCGAAGCGGCGGGCATGCTCCTGCGCCATCCAGCCGGTACCGAGTATCAAAAGCCGCATTTTGCTCCTCCAGAGGAATTGGTTCGATTCAATGATATGAGGCGGGCGATCTAATTGTTGCTTGTACGCAATCCCAAACAGAAAACGGTTTAGCGGAAACCAGCCTCGCCGGGCGCATGCAGCTTGCCGCCGCGTTCGACGATCGGCTCCAGCGCCTTCTCCACCGGCACGTTGGGTGCTTTGAGGATGCCGGAATTCCTGCCCTGCGGGTTGTGCGCCCACTTCACTCCGTTGCGCAGCACCTTGTGCACGGTCGCGTCGTGGTAGGTCGGATAGGTTTCGTGGCCCGGGCGGAAGTAGAAGACATTGCCGGCGCCGCGCCGGTAGGTAAGGCCTGAGCGGAACACCTCGCCGCCCTGGAACCAGGAGATGAAGACTGTCTCCAGCGGCTCCGGCACGGCGAACTGCTCGCCATACATCTCCTCGTTCTCGAGCTCGAAATACTCGCCGATGCCTTCGGCGATCGGGTGGCTGGGGCTCGTCACCCAGAGCCGTTCGCGCTCGCCGGCCTCGCGCCATTTGAGCGTGCAGGGCGTGCCCATCAGCCGTTTGAAGATTTTCGAGAAATGGCCGGAGTGGAGCACGATCAGTCCCATGCCTTCGAAGATGCGGCGTGCGACGCGCTCGACCACATCGTCGGCCACCGCGCCATGGTCCTTGTGACCCCACCAGACGAGCACGTCGGTCTCGGCGAGGCGGGATTCAGGCAACCCATGCTCCGGCTGCTCCAGCGTCGCGGTCGAGGCGGAGATCGCCTTGTCTGCGTTGAGCGCGTTGGCGATGGCCGTGTGCATACCTTGCGGATAGATGCCGGCGACCACCTCATTGGTCCGCTCATGGATGTTCTCGCCCCAGACGACAGCGCGAATTGTCATGGATTGCCTCGTGATGGTGAGAGGGTGGAGCCGCCCGGCGCAATAGATAGCGTCTTCGGCCGGCATTGGAAGCGGTTTTTGCCCTTCGCTCCGCTGCACATGACGACGAGCCGGAAAGCATCGTTCGCGAACAACCACATACGCCTGTATGCTTCCGCTTTGATTCAACCACCTCCACCCAATTGGCAACCGTCCTTTCCCGTGCGCAATATCAGCTATGGGCGAAGTGCTTATAGGGGCGGCGATTTTTGCTTGTCTGGCCGGGGCGTCGCTGGTCAGCCTGATGGTGCATGAGCGCTTCCCTGCTCACCACCTTGGCGACGATACCAGCGCGGTGGTGCGGCTCGCCGCGAACCTCTTCATGGTGATGTCCTCGCTGGTCCTCGGCCTGATGATCAACTCGGCCAAGAACACGTTCGAATCCATCAACGTCAACGTCCACACCTTCGCCACCGATCTCATTCTGCTCGACAGAACGCTCCGACACTATGGACCGGAGGCGGACGGCGCCCGGCAATCGCTCACCGCCTATGTGCAGCGCGTCGTCGATACCTCGACGGCCGACAGCGACACGACGGTCGTCCCGAACAGGCTGTCGGAACTGCTGCTCAATCAGGTCGGCGATATCGTGGGCGGATTGACCCCTGCGAACGCCAGGCAGACCGCCGCGCAACAGGCGGCGGTCTGCCTGG
>NZ_RZSR01000454.1:0-4664 GCF_004023265.1 Mesorhizobium sp. M1A.F.Ca.IN.020.06.1.1 | reverse complement strand
CGACACCCCCTTGTGGACGCCGACGCAGGACCGGATCGCCTCCGCGCCCATGACCGCCTTCATGAAAGCTGCGGTTGCGAAGTCTGGCCAGGCTTTCTCCAGCTATGCCGAGCTCCACCGCTGGTCGATCGACGACCGCGAGGCATTCTGGGACCTTGTCTGGGACTTTTGCGGACTTGTCGGCGACAAGGGCGAGCGGGCTCTGGTCGATGGCGAGAAGATGCCTGGCGCCGCCTTCTTTCCCGACGCGAAACTCAATTTCGCCGAGAACCTTCTGAAAAAAACCGGCGGCAGCCTCGCTATCGTGTTCCGGGGCGAGGACAAGGTCGAGCGCCGGCTGTCCTGGAACGAGCTCCATGCGCTCACTTCGCGCCTGCAACAGCTCTTCCTGTCGATCGGCGTCAGAGAGGGCGATCGCATCGCCGCCATGATGCCGAACATGCCGGAGACGGTCGCTGCCATGCTGGCTGCCGCCTCGATCGGCGCGGTCTGGTCTTCCTGCTCACCTGATTTCGGCGAACAGGGCGTGCTCGACCGTTTCGGCCAGATCGAGCCGGTCGTCTTCATCGCGCCTGACGGCTATTGGTACAACGGCAAAGCCATCGAGGTCGCCGACAAGATCCGCGCGGTGGCCGAGAAGCTCGCGACCGTGCGCAAGGTGCTGATCGTCGACTATCTCGGCACGTCGGCCGATGTCGCCGCTACCATCGACCAGGCCGAGGCGCTGGAAGGAGCGCTCTCGCCCTTTGCCGCCAGGCCGCTCGCCTTCGAGCGGCTGCCTTTTTCGCACCCGCTCTACATTCTGTTCTCCTCCGGCACGACCGGAATCCCGAAATGCATCGTGCACTCGGTCGGCGGCACGCTGATCCAGCATGTCAAGGAGCAGCGGCTGCATGCCGGCCTACTGGATGGCGACCGCTTTTTCTACTTCACCACCTGCGGCTGGATGATGTGGAACTGGCTGGTCTCGGGCCTCGCCTCGGGGGCGACGTTGCTGCTCTATGACGGTTCGCCCTTCTACCCCGACGGCAATGCGCTGTTCGATTTCGCCGATGCCGAGAAGATGACCTATTTCGGCACTTCGGCGAAATTCATCGATTCCGTACGCAAGGCAGGGCTGAAGCCGATCGACAGCCACGACCTTGCAAGCGTGCGGACCATCTCATCCACCGGCTCGCCGCTGTCGCCGGAGGATTTCCGCTTCGTCTATGACGGCATCAAGAAGGACGTGCATCTCGCCTCGATATCCGGCGGCACCGACATCGTTTCCTGCTTCGTGCTGGGTGTCCCGACCGAGCCGGTCTGGACCGGCGAGATCCAGGGGCCGGGCCTCGGCCTGGCGGTGGACGTGTGGGACGACGACGGCAAGCCGGTCCGGCAGGAGAAGGGCGAACTCGTCTGCACCAAGGCATTCCCGTCGATGCCGATCGGCTTCTGGAACGATCCGGATGGCAAGAAGTACCACGCGGCCTATTTCGAGCGCTTCGACAACATCTGGTGCCATGGCGACTTCGCCGAATGGACCGCGCATGGCGGCATGATCATCCATGGCCGCTCCGACGCCACGCTCAATCCCGGTGGGGTCAGGATAGGCACGGCTGAGATCTACAACCAGGTCGAGCAGATGCCGGAAATCCTGGAGGCGCTCTGCATCGGCCAGGATTTCGAAAACGATGTGCGCGTCGTGCTGTTCGTGCGGCTGGCCGCCGGCGTGAGCCTCGATGAGGATCTGCAAAAGCGCATCCGCGCCAGAATCCGCTCGGGCGCCAGCCCCCGCCATGTGCCGGCGAAGATCGTTGCCGTCACCGACATCCCGCACACCAAGTCGGGCAAGATCACCGAGCTTGCCGTGCGCGACGTGGTGCATGGTCGCGCCATCAAGAACAAGGAAGCGCTCGCCAATCCGGAGGCGCTGGAGCTGTTCAGGAACCTGCCGCAGCTTGCTGATTAGGCCTCCCCGGCATGGTTAAGAAATAGTGTCGGTCCAATTTACCTAGATTTCACGAGTGGTACACATTCGTAAATTTTTTTGGCTCCCGGTAAGGACTTGTTAAGGGACGGCGCCGATAGTCGCGTGTAACTTGAGGGAGAAATCCCGTTCCTCGTCCCCTGAGGTTCAGCTCAAGCCCCGTTGTGACAGCATCCCATTTTCCAAGGCGTCCTCCAGGACGCCTTTTTCTTTGGCCGAAGCTCGGTCTTGCGGATCGTTATTCGGCCAGCACGCGCGTCGATGGGAAGACGACCTCGACCAGCGTGCCTTCGCCAGGTGTCGATGTGATAGTGAAGCGGGCACGGTTGGCCTCCACCATCGCCTTGGTCAGAGGCAGCCCGAGGCCAGTGCCGTCGCCGCGGCCGCGTTTGAGCGCATTGATCTGCTTGAACGGCTTCAGTGCCTGCTCGATCTCGGCCGGCGTCATGCCGATGCCGGTATCGCGCACGCGCATGACGACGTCGCCGGAGGTCTCGTAGGCGGTGGACACAATCACCTGGCCGCCGGCCTGGGTATAGCGGATGGCGTTGGAAAGTATGTTGAGCGCAATCTGGCGCACACTCCTCAAATCCGCCACCACTTCCGGCAGCCGCGAGGCGAAGCTCGAGCGGATGATGACGCGCTCGCGGTTGGCCTGCGGCTGCATCATCGCCACCGTTTCGGCCAGCGTGTCGTTGAGCGACACCGCCTCATAGGCCATCTCCTGCTGGCCGGCCTCGATTTTGGAGATGTCGAGCAGGTCGTTGACGAGGTCGAGCACGTGGTTGCCCGAACGGTTGATGTCACGCAGATAGTCGCGGTAGCGGTCGTTGGCGACCGGGCCGAACTTCTCGTCCACCATCAGTTCGGAAAAGCCGATGATGGCGTTGAGCGGCGTGCGGATCTCATGGCTGATGCGGGCGAGGAAATCCGTCTTCTGCGAGGAGGCACGCTCGGCCACGGCGCGCGCCTGGGTGAGGTCTTCCTCGGCCCGCTTCCACTGCGTGATGTCGCGCACGACGGCGCAGAAGCCGCTGTCGTTGGGCAGCCTGCCGATGGTCATGAACAGCGGGATGAAGCGCCCTTGCGCCTCGCGGCCGATCACCTCGCGCCCGTCGTTCAGCAAGCTCGCCACGCCAGGTTCGGAAAGGCCGACGAGATAGTCGCGCGCCGCGCGCTGGCTCTCGATGGCGAACAGCGAGGCAAAGGGCTTGCCGGCGATCTCGTCGCTGTCGAAGCCGAACAGGGCTTCAGCCGGGCGGCTGATCGAGCGGATGTTGCCGTCGCGGCCGATCAGCACCACGCCGTCGGTGGCGGTGTCGATGATGGTGCGCATTTCGGCGATTCGCGACTTCAGCTCGGACACGTCCGGCTGCTGGTTCGGCTCGTCATTGGCCGCGCTGAGATGGGCGGAGGGCGCCTCGTCCTCGCCCGAGCGGCGCACCACCAGCATCAGCGCCTTACCGCCGCGCCACGGCACCGAGCGCAGGAGCGCATCGATCGGGAATTCCTGGCTCTGGCGGGTTGTGAGCTTCAGCGAACGGTCGCCTTCGTCAGTCTCGCCATCATCGGCGTAATGGTCGGCGAACAGCGCGCCGAGCCCGCCGGCATCGGCAAGGTCTTCCAGCGCGTCGTAGCCGGTGAGCTCCAGGAACGCCTCATTGGCATAGTGCAGCACGTCGCCGGAATGGATGAGCAGCGGCACAGGCAGCCTGGCGAGGATGGACGTGTCGGGAGCCCTGTCGCCTTCCCCGGTGGAGAAAGCCGAGGGCACGAAGCCCTCGAGCTTGAGCGGCGGCACCGTGAGGCGCGGCCTTTTCGGTGGCGGCGCTTTCGCTTCGCGAGGCTGTCCAGCCGCGGGCAGGGCGCCATCCCTGGCGGAACCGGCCCAGTCCTCGCTGTCTTCCGCGTCGCGAAAATCGTCGGCGGTCATGCCGTCGTCGTCGCCAGCGCCTGCCTCAGGGGCAGGGGCTTCGGCTCCTGGCCGCTCGGCCGTCGGTTCGCCTGCCCTTTCCGCCGCTGCGGTTTGGCGCCTGTCGGGACCCGCTTCCTCCGCTTCATCGGCGGCTTTCTCGCGCCCGGCATAGTTGAGCAGCGACCCGGAGGCGGCGGGCGTTTCGTCTTTCCCAGCGGCTGCCTCGGGAACATCGAGGCCATCGAGCCGAGCCAGATCCTTCTGATCTTCCGCCTCGGTCTCCGCTTCGGCCGTACCAATGGCCTCGTTGCCTTCCGGTATGGCCGGCTCAGGCGAGGTCGCGTCAGTCGCGTTCAGATCGGAGTGGTCGGTCTTCCTCTCACCGGCCAACGGTTGTTCGGCCGTGGGAGCAGCCTTGTCGGCGGTTGCAGCCGCATCTGATTGCTTTTGAGCACCCGCGGTTGCGCCGCTTGGCGGCTCGGCCGGTCCCGAACTGTCCTTCCGCAGCCGCTCGCCGATCTCGCGAAAGGCGCTGCGCTCGAGGATCGACAGCCCTTTCTCACTCGCCGGCCTGTCATTTCCCGGCTGCTTGTCGTTGGCCGGCTGCCTGTGCTCGGCCAGCCGGATCACCTTGTCGGCATAGCGGCGCTCCGGCTTGGGCACGATGGTCAGCGCCGGCACTTCGCCCAGGAACGGGTCGGCAGGTTTCGCCGGCTCGGCCGCGGGTTGCCCGGCGGCAGGTTCGGGTTCTGTCGGAGCGGCGCCATTGGGCACCAGCGC
>NZ_RZSR01000453.1:0-4671 GCF_004023265.1 Mesorhizobium sp. M1A.F.Ca.IN.020.06.1.1 | reverse complement strand
AGGAGGCCAGAAGCACGGATAAAAGCGCTGCCACGATGCTGCGGCTTTCCCTTCGTGCGAGGCGCCAACCTGCTGATTTCAAAATAAAATTCCCCCTCGGCATCCGGTCCGTACATCGTCGCCGCAGCACTCCAGTGCCTCTGGCGGCGACCTCCTGTTCCCGAACCGGAAACGGGATCTGTATCGATCTGCAAAGCCTCGGATTTATTGTTTGTCTGCAGGCGAGCTGAGGCTACGAAAACGATTAACAGCACCATTTCGCCCTGTTTGGGCGGCCCGTCAACTCACCAGACATTACAGCCGGTTACACACGCACCTTGACATAGGTGCCCGGCGCGTCCCCCAAGGTTTTCATACGCTTGCCGGGTTTGCGGGCGGGCACATGGATGTTGTCCTGGCTTTCGATCCAGTGCTGCCAGTGCGTCCACCATGAGCCGGCATGCTCGTGCGCGCCGGCGAACCAGGTGCTGAAATCCCCCACCGGCTTGCCGCCGGTCCAGTACTGGTACTTGTGCGCCGCCGGCGGATTGACGACGCCGGCGATGTGGCCGGAGCCCGCCATGACATATTCGACGTCGCCACCGAAATAGCGCGAGCCGAGGAACACCGAAAGCGCCGGCGCGATGTGGTCTTCCTTCGTGGCGAGGTTGTAGACAGGGATCGTGATGTCGGCCAGCGAGACGGTGCGGCCGGCAAGCTCCATCGTGCCGCGGGAGAGATTGTTCTCGAGATAGCAATTGCGCAGATAGAAGGAATGGTTGGCCGCCGCCATGCGGGTCGAATCGGCATTCCAGTAGAGCAGGTCGAAGGGCAGCGGGTCCTTGCCGCGCATATAGTTGTTGATGACATAAGGCCAGATCAGGTCGCCCGAGCGCAGCATGTTGAAGGCGGTCGCCATCTTGGTGCCGTCGAGATAGCCCTTTTCGCTCATCGATCGCTCGACCGCGGCAACCTGGTCCTCGTCGACGAAGACCTTGAGATCGCCGGCATAGGTGAAGTCGACCTGAGTGGTGAAGAAGGTCGCCGACCTGATGCGGTGGTCGCCTTCCTGCGCCAGCAGCGCGAGCGCCGCGGCCAATAGCGTGCCGCCGACGCAATAGCCGATGGCGTTGACCTCCTTCTCGCCGGTCGCCTTCTCGACCATGTCGAGGCCATATTGCAGGCCCTCGCGGATATAGGCCTCCCAGCCTTTGGCGCCGTGGCGCTCGTCCGGGTTGATCCAGGAGATGACGAAGACCGTGTGGCCCTGCTCGATTGCCCAGCGGATGAAGGATTTCTGCGGGTTGAGGTCGAGGATATAGTATTTATTGATCCACGGGGGGCAAATGAGCAGGGGGCGCTTCAGCACCGTCTCCGTCGTCGGATCGTATTGGATGATCTCGGCGACATCGCTGCGGCCAATGACCTTGCCGGGTGTCGTGGCAATGTTCTTGCCGATCTCGAACGGCGCGTAGTCCGCCTGGCGCAGCTTCAGGTCGCCCCTGCCGGCGGCGATGTCCTCGGCCAGCATCTTCATGCCGCGCACCAAATTCTCGCCGTTGGAGGCGACGGTCTCGCGGAACAGCTCGGGATTGGTCAGAATGAAATTCGACGGCGCGATGGCGTTGGAAACCTGCTTGACGTAGAAGCTCGCCTTGTGGCGGGTGTGCTCGTCCAGGCCCTCGGCATGATCGACGAGATCCGAGGCCCAGCGCGAGGTGACGAGATAGGCCTGTTTCAGGAAGTCGAAGAAGGCATTGCGGCCCCATTCCGGATCCTGGAAGCGCTTGTCGCCGCGCTCGGGCTTGACCGCGTCCTCGGGGGCTTCGGCGTTGGAGTTGGGGCTGACCTTCTGGATGGCGTTCGCCCAGACCGTCATGTAGCCCGCGAAAAGCCGCGTCTGGGCTTCAAGCGCGCGCTGCGGGTCGGCCAGCCAGTACTCCGAGAGCTTGGAGAAGGTCTTGACCATGTCGACCACGGGTTCGGCGACGTGGTCGCGCACCTCACCCTTTTCGCGCGGCTCGGCCCAGGCGGAGGCCGCCTTGCCGGCCTGCTCGATCATGCGCGCCATGTTCAACGCGAAGCGTTCGGGATCTTTCACCAGATATTGCTCGACGGTCGAAGGTCCGCCATTTTCCGCTTTGTCCGAATCGGGCGCTTTGGACATGGTTCGCGGGGTTCCTCCCGGAGCGTTTTCTTGACATATTACCATGGGACATCTGACCGGGTCCAACACGCTCTAACCCGGCTGCCAGGAAAACAATATGACGATTAATTTTGGCGGGACTTATTTTCTCGGCGCCGGTTCGATTTGCCGCATCGCCGCCGCAGCCGCGGTGCTGTGCACGCCGTTGCTCGCGGGCGGCTGCGAGACCAGCAGCAACGCCAGCAATGCAAGGCCGACCGCGGTGACCGAGGGGCCGAAGGACACCGGCTCCTATCCGAACCTCAACATTCCGCCGCCGGTAGCCGCCAAGCAGCTCACGAAGGAAGAGACTGCAGCCAAGCTTGCCCAGCTCAAGGCCGAGCAGCAGGCGCAGCTTGCCAAGGGCGGCGGCGCGAAGCCAGCCGCCAATACGGCAGCGCTGAACGCACTCGCCAGGACGCATGGCGACGACGCGCTGAAGCAGATCGAAGGCAAATGCGATCCCGCCCTCGACCCTAACTGCAATTAGGTCTATATCGCGCGCCGAAAAGCGCCCCCTTTGCTCGTCTGGAACTCCAATGGAAGAATTTCACAAGGTCCGCCGGCTTCCGCCTTACGTGTTCGAGCAGGTCAATCGGCTGAAGGCCAGCGCCCGCTCGCGCGGTGCCGACATCATCGACCTTGGCATGGGCAATCCGGACCTGCCGACGCCGAAGGCCATCGTCGACAAATTATGCGAAGTGGTGCGCGATCCACGCACGCATCGCTATTCGTCCTCGCGCGGCATTCCGGGCCTGCGCCGCGCCCAGGCGAACTACTATGCCCGCCGCTTCGGCGTGAAGCTCAATCCAGACACGCAAGTGGTGGCGACGCTCGGCTCGAAGGAGGGCTTTGCCAACATGGCGCAGGCGATCACCGCGCCCGGCGACGTCATCCTGTGCCCCAATCCGACCTACCCGATCCACGCCTTCGGCTTCATCATGTCGGGCGGCGTCATCCGGTCGCTGCAGGTGGAACCGGATGACGGCTTCATCCCGGCGGTCGAGCGCGGCATCCGCCACTCGATTCCGAGGCCGCTGGCGCTGATCCTCAACTATCCGTCGAACCCGACAGCGCTTGTCGCCTCGCTCGATTTCTACAAGGACGTGGTCGCCTTCGCGAAGAAGAACGACATCATCATCCTGTCGGACCTTGCCTATTCCGAGATCTATTTCGACGGCAATCCGCCGCCTTCGGTGCTCCAGGTTCCAGGGGCGATGGATGTCTGCGTCGAGTTCACCTCGATGTCGAAGACTTTTTCCATGCCCGGCTGGCGTATGGGCTTCGCGGTCGGCAACGAGCGGCTGATCGCGGCGCTGACGCGCGTCAAATCCTATCTCGACTACGGCGCCTTCACGCCGATCCAGGTCGCGGCGGCGCATGCGCTCAACGGCGACGGTGCCGACATCGCCGAGGTGCGCGAGATCTATCACAAGCGGCGCGATGTGATGGTCGATTCCTTCGGCCGTGCCGGCTGGACCATTCCGGCGCCGGCGGCCTCGATGTTCGCCTGGGCGCCGATTCCGGAACAGTTCCGCCAGCTCGGCTCGCTCGAATTCTCCAAGCTGCTCATCGAGCACGCCGACGTCGCGGTGGCGCCGGGCATCGGCTTCGGTGAGCATGGCGACGATTTTGTTCGTGTGGCGCTGGTCGAGAACGAGCACCGGATCCGCCAGGCGGCGCGCAACATCAAGCGCTTCCTGGCCTCGACCGCCAAGCAGCCCAACAATGTTGTGCCGCTCACCGCGCGCCGCTGAATTTACCGCACATCACACCGACCAATCTTTGAGGGGCGTCGCCGGACATGGCTGAAGCGTTGCGTGTTGGAATTGCCGGCCTTGGCACGGTGGGCGCCTCGGTGGCGCGCGTGCTCAACGACAAGGCCGCCGAGCTCACCCGCCAATGCGGTCGCGACATTGTCGTCGCAGCGGTTTCGGCGCGCGATCCGAAGCGGGACCGCGGTGTCGATCTGGGCGGCACCAAATGGTTCGACGATGCCGCGAAGATGGCCGAGAAGGCCGACATTGATGTCTTCGTCGAGCTGATCGGCGGCGACGAAGGGCCAGCGCGTGCATCGGTCAAGGCGGCGCTCGAGGCCGGCCGCCATGTCGTGACGGCCAACAAGGCGCTGTTGGCCAAGCACGGCGTGCAACTCGCCGAGGTCGCCGAGAAGAAGGGCGTGCTGCTCAACTACGAGGCTGCGGTGGCCGGCGGCATCCCGGTCATCAAGACGATGCGCGAGGCGATGGCCGGCAACCAGGTCACCCGCGTCTTCGGTATCCTCAACGGCACCTGCAACTACATTCTGACCCGCATGGAGGCCGAAGGCATCTCTTTCGATGCCTGCCTCAAGGACGCGCAGCGCCTCGGCTATGCCGAAGCGGACCCGACCTTCGACATCGAAGGCCATGACACGGCGCACAAGCTGTCGATCCTGACCAGCCTTGCGTTCGGCACGAAGATCGCCGCCAACGACATTTACATGGAGGGCATCTCCAACATCACCC
>NZ_RZSR01000452.1:0-4674 GCF_004023265.1 Mesorhizobium sp. M1A.F.Ca.IN.020.06.1.1 | reverse complement strand
GATGGGCTTCAGCGCCGTCTTGCGCGACCTGCCGCGGCTGATGCGCCGGATCAGTCAAACAGCCGGCGCCATCGCGGCGGAGCGGCCGGATTGCCTGATCACCATCGACAGCCCTGATTTTTCGCTGCGGGTCGCCAAAAGGGTCCGCGCCGCCGCGCCCGCTATCCCGATCGTCCATTATGTCTGCCCGAGCGTGTGGGCATGGCGGCCGGGCAGGGCGGCGGCGATGAAGCCCTATGTCGATCACATCCTCTGCATCCTGCCCTTCGAAGTGAAGGCGCTCACCCGACTTGGTGGGCCCCCCGGCACCTATGTCGGCCACCGGCTGACCCAGGATCCCGGCGTGCTTGGCGCCGCGAAGGCGCAGAGCTTGCCGCGGGACCTGTCGGAGGATCGCGTGAAGACGCTGCTCGTGCTGCCCGGCTCGCGCCGCGGCGAGGTGCGCCGGCTGATCGAGCCGTTCGGCAAAGCGATGTCGGTCTTGCATCAGCGCGGTCACCGCTTGCGGCTGATGCTGCCGACGGTGCCGCATGTCGCCGACCTGGTGAAAACATCTGTCACGCGGTGGGACGAGAAGCCCGAGATCATCACCGATCCGGAGCGCAAATGGTTGGCTTTCGGCAAGGCCGATGCGGCTCTGATCGCCTCCGGAACCGTTTCGCTCGAGCTTGCGCTTTGCGGTGTTCCAATGGTCTCCAGCTACAAGCTCGATCCGATCGCGAGGGAGCTGCTGCAGCATCTGGTGACGACCTGGTCGGCGCTGCTGCCCAATTTGATCGCCGATCGCGCGCTGGTGCCGGAGTTCTACGATCAGTATGTCAGGCCGGAGAACCTGGCGCGTCAGCTGGAAGCCCTGTTTGCCGATACCGGCATGCGCGCCTGGCAGCGGGCAGGTTTCGCCGAAATCGCCAGGCGCATGGCGACCGACAGGCCGTCGGGCGAGATTGCTGCCGAGGTGGTGCTGGGGTGCATCAAGAAAGCGAATAGGGAGTAGCGAATAGCGAGCAGGCTAGGCGCGAGCGCCGACGGGTTTCTTTCACTGTTCGCTACTCGCTATTTCGCTATTCGCTCAATCACCGCTTCGCAATCGGCACGTAGTCGCGCTCCGTGGCGCCGGTGTAGAGCTGGCGCGGGCGGCCGATCTTCTGGTGCGGGTCTTCGATCATTTCCTTCCACTGCGCGATCCAGCCGACGGTGCGGGCGACCGCGAACAGCACGGTGAACATGGTGGTTGGGAAGCCCAGCGCCTTCAGCGTGATACCCGAATAGAAGTCGACGTTCGGATAGAGCTTCTTCTCGATGAAATACTCGTCGGTCAGCGCGATCTTCTCCAGCTCCATCGCGATGTCGAGCAGCGGATCATCCTTGATGCCGAGCTCGCCCAGCACCTCATGCGCCGTCTTCTGCATGATCTTGGCGCGCGGATCGTAGTTCTTGTAGACGCGATGGCCGAAGCCCATCAGGCGGAACGGGTCGTTCTTGTCCTTGGCGCGGGCGATGAATTCCGGGATGTGATCGACATGGCCGATCTCGCCCAGCATGTTGAGGGCCGCCTCGTTGGCGCCGCCATGCGCGGGGCCCCAGAGGCAAGCAATGCCGGCCGCGATGCAGGCGAACGGATTGGCGCCCGAAGAGCCGGCGAGACGAACCGTCGAAGTCGACGCGTTCTGCTCGTGATCGGCGTGCAGGATGAAGATGCGCTCCATGGCGCGCGCCAGCACCGGATTGATCTTGTACTCCTCACACGGCACGGCAAAGCACATGTGCAGGAAGTTGGCGGCGAAATTCAGCTCGTTCTTCGGGTAAATGAAGGGCTGGCCGATGTGGTATTTGTAGGCCATCGCCGCGATCGTCGGCATCTTGGCGATCAGTCGCATGGAGGCGACCATGCGCTGATATGGGTCCGAGATGTCGGTCGAGTCGTGGTAGAAGGCCGACAGCGCGCCGACCACGCCGCACATGACGGCCATCGGATGGGCGTCGCGGCGGAAGCCGGTGAAGAAGCGCGACATCTGCTCATGCACCATGGTGTGGCGCGTCACGCGATAGTCGAAGTCGTCCTTCTGCGCCTTGGTCGGCAATTCGCCGTAGAGCAGGAGATAACAGACCTCGAGGAAGTCGCCGTGCTCGGCGAGCTGGTCGATCGGGTAGCCGCGATGCAGCAGGATGCCGGCGTCGCCGTCGATGAAGGTGATCGCCGACTCGCAGCTTGCCGTCGAGGTGAAACCGGGATCGTAGGTGAAGGCCCCGGTGGTGCTGTACAGCGCGCCGATGTCGATCACGTCGGGCCCGGTCGAGCCGCTTCGCACCTTGAATTCATGCGTCTTGCCGGCGAGCTCGAGCCTTGCGGTCGACTCGCGCGCCTTGCCGCCCGATTCCAGTTTTGTCGCAGCTT
The DNA here is from genome assembly GCF_004023265.1 of Mesorhizobium sp. M1A.F.Ca.IN.020.06.1.1. NCBI lineage: Bacteria > Pseudomonadati > Pseudomonadota > Alphaproteobacteria > Hyphomicrobiales > Phyllobacteriaceae > Mesorhizobium > Mesorhizobium sp. M1A.F.Ca.IN.020.06.1.1. Next base: position 2,279 of record NZ_RZSR01000452.1, on the reverse strand, counting down.
CGCTCATTGCAAACTCCTTTATGTTTTCTCATGCCGGCAAGGCAATTCCTGCAAACGACACGTCGAAATCACCGGAATGCGCGAACTTGCCACCGCATTTTAGGAGGTGCGTGCCAGATTGGGCCAAGGCCTAATGTTGCACTGCGAAACACACCTTTCAATGCCAATCTTCTTGGGCCAGTTCGCTCCTAATCGATTTGATCCGCAACCCGCGCCAGGCTCTCCTCACGGCCGAGCACAGCGAGCACATCGAACACGCCGGGCGAGGTGCTGCGGCCGGTGAGCGCAGCTCTCAGCGGTTGAGCCACGGCGCCGAGCTTATGGCCGCCTGCCTGCGCAAAATCGCGAATAGCGGCTTCCGCGGTCGCGGCGCTCCATTCGCTGGAGATCGCGGCGAGCGCGGCATGGGTACCGCGCAAAATGGCGCGGGCGTCGCTGCCAAGCAACCCCGCAGCCCTTTCGTCGAGCTGCAAGGGCCGCTCGGCGAACAGGAAGCCGGCTCCATCGACGAGCTCGACCAAGGTCTTTGCCCGCTCCTTGAGGCCCGGCATGGCAGCAAGCAGCTGTGCCTGGCGCCTGTCGTCGAGCTTGGCCGCAAGCGCCGGGCCACCCTCGAGATAGGGCAGGGTGGCTACGAGAATATCAAATAGCGCCTTGTCGTCCATCTTGCGCATATGGACGCCGTTCAGCGCCTCGAGCTTGGCGAAGTCGAACCGGGCGGCGCCCTTGTTGACGTCGGCGATGTCGAACCAGGAGATCATATCCTTGATCGACATCACCTCGTCGTCGCCGTGGCTCCAGCCGAGCCTGGCCAGATAGTTGAGCAGGGCCTCCGGCAGATAGCCCATGGCGCGATAAGCCTCGACGCCGAGCGCGCCGTGGCGCTTCGACAGCTTGGCGCCGTCGGCACCATGGATCAGCGGGATGTGCGACATCGACGGCACGGTCCAGCCCATGGCGTTGTAGATTACGGTCTGGCGCGCGGCGTTGGTCAGGTGATCGTCGCCGCGGATGATGTGGGTGACGCCCATATCGTGATCGTCGACGACGACGGCATGCATGTAGGTCGGGTTGCCGTCCGAGCGCAGGATGATGAAGTCGTCGAGGTCCTTGTTCGGGAATCGCACCTCGCCCTGCACGCGGTCGTGCACGACGGTCTCTCCTTCGGTCGGCGCCTTGATGCGGATGGCGCCCTTGACGCCGGGAGGCGCCTCGGAGGGGTCGCGGTCGCGCCACTGGCCATTGTAGCGCGGCGGCAACCCCTTGGCCCGCGCCGCCTCGCGCATCGCCTCCAGCTCGGCAGGCGTCTCATAGCTGTAATAGGCCTTGCCCAGCCGTACGAGCTCCTCTGCCACCTCACGGTGGCGCGGCGCTCGCTCGAACTGCGACACGGCCTCGCCGTCCCATGAGAGGCCGAGCCAGGTCAGCCCGTCCAGGATAGCGGCTGTCGCCGCTTCGGTGGAGCGCTCGCGGTCAGTGTCCTCGATGCGCAGCAGCATCGTGCCGCCCGTGTGCCTGGCGTAGAGCCAGTTGAACAGCGCCGTGCGCGCCCCGCCGATGTGCAGATAGCCGGTGGGCGAGGGGGCAAAGCGGGTGACGACCTTGTCGGACATGGAACTCTCGGAAGAAGCTCTGAAGCGGGCATGATTGCGCGGACTTTCGCGCGGTGGGCGTTCATGTAGCATAGGAGGTCTGGGGCGCAAGGGGCAGACCCGATGGCTGGACGTGGCCGGGGTGCGGAGGATGGCGAGAAGACGACGGCTGGCGTGAGCGAGCGCCTGCTGTTTGCCGACACCGTGCCTGCCGAGGCAGTACCGGTTTGGGTTCCCGTGCCGCGTCCGGCCACCGAGATTTCGGACGGCGACGCCGTCGTGAAGCCGCCTCCGCCGGCAGCCATCGACTTGATCCGCAGGCGGTTCCGCCGTGCCTCGTTTTCCGCGATTCGCCGGGGTGTGGCCGAGGCAGCCTCCACCGAGCTCGACCGCGGCATCGGCTTCCTCCTGGTGCCGGTGTTCCTGGCCGCCGGCGTGATACTCTATTATTCCTTGAGCGCCGAGCCGGATCTTTACAGACCGCTGGCGGCGGTGGCGCTGATGGCTCTATGCGCGGCGGTTTCGCGTCCCTGGCTAAAGACACACCTGGTCTTTATGGCGGCGTTGTTTTGCGCGCTGGGATTCGTCGCCGCGAAGGTCGAGACCTGGCGCGCCGCTACACCGATGCTCGGCTCCGAAATCCAGACGCGGCTGACAGGCCGCGTCGTCATCGCCGAGGAAATGGCC
>NZ_RZSR01000044.1:0-12940 GCF_004023265.1 Mesorhizobium sp. M1A.F.Ca.IN.020.06.1.1 | reverse complement strand
CTCTTCCGCCGCGGCGGCGCTGCACATCGCGGTCAACCTGGTCAGGGCAGGGGCGCACAAGCGCATCCTGGTGTCGACGCCCGAAATCATCACCGGCCATCTCAACTTCCGCGACCGGCAGACGCATTTCATCTTCGGCGACGCCTCGGTCGCCATGATCGTCGAAGGGCTCGACCAGGGCGAGAAGCGGCCGGGACGCTTCGAGGTGCTCGACACGCGCACTTGGACGCAAATGTCGAACAACATCCGCACCAATCTCGGCTACCACACCCGCACTGCCCAGGACGATCCCTACCAGATCAACCTCGAGGGCAATCTGATCAAGCAGGTCGGCAACAAGGTGTTCAAGGAAGTCACGGTCGCGGGCCACAAATTCATCGTCGAGTTCCTGGCCGAGCATGGTCTGGCGCCGCAAGGCATCCGCCGCTTCTGGCTGCATCAGGCCAATGCGCGCATGAATGCGATGATCCTGAAACTCGCCTTCGGCCATGATGTCGACCATGACCGCGCGCCGATGGTGCTGGAGCGGCTCGGCAACACGGCGGGCGCCGGCGCCATCGTGGCACTGTCCGAAAATCATGCGGACATGAAGGCCGGCGATTTCGGCCTGCTCTGCGCCTTCGGCGCAGGCTATTCGATCGGCGGCGCGCTGCTGAGGATGTTGTAAACCGGCTCAGGCGGGGACGAACGGCACCAGCATCGGCACGCGCCTGGCATAGTCGTCATAGGCGGGGCCGAGCTCGCCGCGCAGGAAGCTCTCCTCCAGCCTGGCCTTGACGACGATGCCGACAAGCAGCAGGGCAGCGCCGGCAACACCCCAGACAGTGCCCTTGGCTGCCATGGTGGCGAGGATCGACACCAGCAGGCCGGTGTAGATCGGGTGGCGGACCAGCCGATAGGGACCGGTGTCGACCACGCGGTGATCGGCTTTGGCGGTGACGGTGCCCGACCACAGCCGACCGAGATGCAAGCGCGCCCACCAGGCGAAAGCGATGCCGATCGCGATCAGGGCGACGCAGATCCAGCCCTTGGCAAGCGTCGGCGTCCACAGCCGCAATCGGCCGACATAGCCGTGCGCCGGCGCGAACAGCAGAAAGGTGCCGGCCAGCCAGAGAACCCGGTAACGGGCCTCAGCCTTGAAGTCCGCGCGCTTTTGCGCTGGATCGGCCCACGCGGCGGCCAGCACCCAAGACACCACCCAGGCCAACCAGAGCGCGGCGATCGCATGTTGAACCTGCATGATCTGAACCCTCCCAAGTTTCGCGCCGCCATTTACGCCGCCGGCGCGGCGGCAATGCGGCGGAACGTGAAAGCGTGCGGCATCTTCAGGTAAGAAAGTCGTGATCGCCATCAAGCGCTGTGATCGGATCATCAGCGCTTTCGACTGGACCGAGTAGCCGAGCGTCTCTAGACCAACGCTATGCAGGAAACGAACCTAGAGCTTTTTCCGTCGGCGGAGCCGACGGCCGACATCGTCGCCGGCCGCAAGCTGACAGCATTGGCAGCGGCACTCTATGCCGCTCCGTCCGATCATTTCGAGTCAAGGCCCGTGGACGAATTGCGCCTTGGCTTCGACGGGATCGAGGGTGACTTCCATGCCGGCGCGACGCGGCGCTCCGGCGGGCGCGAGCCCTGGTACCCGCGCGGCACCGAAATGCGCAACGAGCGGCAATTGTCGCTCGTCGCCGCGGATGAGCTCGCCATCGTCGCCCACCGCATGGGCCTCGAGGAGATCAAGGCGGAATGGATCGGCGCCAACCTGATGATCGAAGGCCTGCCGCATCTTTCGATGCTGCCGGCGGGGTCGCTGTTGTTCTTCAAGGGCGGCGTGACGATCAAGATCGACGGCCAGAACAAGCCCTGCCGGGTCGCCGGGCAATCGATCGCCGAACATGTCAACGCGGCGGATCGCGACGCGACGGCCTTGCTGTTTCCGAAGACGGCGAAGAGGCTGCGCGGTCTGGTCGCCTGGGTCGAAAAACCCGGCATCATCAGGACCGGCGAAGAGATTTCGGTGCGGGTGCCGGAGCAGTGGATCTATCGCGCGTGATCGGGCTTCGGCTTTGGATATCGCCGGTTCAAGTCTCGCTCGAGTGAACTGTTGGAGTGGCTTTGGTTGTCATCCGTAGCGCACTGCGCTCGACCAGGCCGGATCCTCGTGCTTTTGCCAGTAGAGGCGCATCAGACGCTCAGTGATCGCCCCGACCTTGCCATCGGCAACCGGAGCACCGTCGATCATCGTGACGGGCATGATGCCGCCGGCCGTCGAGGTGATGAAGACTTCGTCGGCTGACTTGAGCGCGGCCACGCTGACATCCGCGGCAACCGTGGGCAGTCCCGCCTCGGCGCACAGGTCAAACACGGTGCGGCGCGTTATGCCGGGCAGCACGCCGACGGCGGGCGTGGTCAATTTGCCTGCCCTGACACAGAACACGTTGAAGCCTGGACCTTCGGCGAGGTTGCCGTTGAAGTCGAGGACCAGCGCGGTGTCGGCGCCGCGGTCATAAGCGTCGTAGAGCCCGCGCACCAGGTCCAGCCAATGGTAGTTCTTGATCGAGGGATCGATCGAGGCAGGTGGGATACGGACTTTGTCGCTGATCGCGACGTGGAGGCCGCTTCGCAATTGTTCGGCATTGGCGACCGAGCCGAAGGGGACGGCGAAAGCCATGAACCGGTTGATCGCCTGACGCGGATCGCGGCTGAAGGTCGGCGAGGCGCCGCGCGTGCACAGCATCTCGACATAGGCACCGCGATGGCCGGACAGCGCGACGCAATTGTGCAGGATTTCGGCAACGCCGTCGCGGCCGAACGGGATGGTCATGCGAAGCTTTTCCAGCCCGCCGAAGAAACGGTCGAGATGCAGATCGAGACGGAAAAAGCGGCCGTCCCAGACATGGACCGTGTCGTAAGTGGCGTCGGAATGCAGAAAGCCCCAGTCCAGCACCGACACCTTTGCCTGCGACATCGGCAGATATTGTCCATCGAGATAAGCGACGCCGTTGGGATAGGCATGCGGATCGAGATGACGCTCTGACAGAATGGGTAGTGGCGCGGCAGGCGCGGGGGCGGCTTGGCTCATTTCGCTCCATCTTCGTCGTTGTGGAAAGGCAGGTTAGCGTCCAGCTTCGAATGAAGTAAGAGCCAGGCCAACGGCGCTGTCTAGCCTAGCCTGTGCTTTACTCGTCCTCGTCATCCTCTTCCAGCAGCCGCGTCGCGCGCCAGCGGGTCAGCACCTCATTGGTCTCGTCGATGACAAAGAAGCGTGCCGAGTCGCGGTCATAGCCTTCGGCCAGCAGTTTGTCATAGTCGGTATGGGTGTGGCGGACATGCGCGATGGTTGCCAGCCACACCGCGATCGTCGGCGGCAAGCTCTTCATATGCACGGCTCCGGCATCGGCGCGGATTTTTTCCATGTCGGAATAGGGGGCGAGCGGCAAGAGCGCGGTGAGCGCCTTGGCAATCGCGCGGCGGCGGCCGGTCGGCGCGCTCATTTCTCCTCGCGTCCGGCAGTGGCCGCCTCAGGGAAGGCATCGGTCGACGCATAGTAGGGCTTGATGTCGACGACCGGCGTGCCGTCGAGCACGTCGATGGCGTCGATCTCGATCCGGCCTTCCTCGATATCGAGCGCGACGAGCTTGGCGATGTGCAGGCCGACAGGGTTCGGCCGGGCAGGGGAGCGCAGCGAGAAAACGCCTTTCGGTTCAGCCGCATGGCGCGGCTTCTGCACAATCAGATTCCGTGGGGCATGATCGAGCCAGGACAGGATGACGATGTGGCTGGCGCGATCGAGGTTCTGCAGCCCCCGGCGGTAGGGCTTGTCGATCAGGATGGCCCCAGTCCGACCGGTCTCGCGGGCGGCGCGCATGTTCTTGGGACAATCCTCGCGGCTCGTCCAAGGCGAGGCGATCCGGCCGATGAAGACGACATGGCCGTCCGGCGGCAGATTGGCCGGGTCGTTTTCCAGGAGCGTCTCGTCCTCGCGTCTCTCGAACATCGTTCAATCAATCCGCGGACGCATGGCCTGCAATGCGCGGACCATGGCTGCGCCATTTTCTTGTCCGAGAGCGACATAACGCTTGCCAGGGTTTTAAATTCGACATAAACATATCTTTATATCTTTCAGCGAGAACCTTTCATGCATGTCACGCTCGACACGATGGTAGATACATTGAAGGCGGCTGCCGAATCCAGCCGCCTGCGCATTCTGGTGCTGCTGTCGCGCGGCGATCTCACGGTCTCCGACCTTACCGAAATCCTTGGCCAGTCGCAGCCGCGCGTCTCACGGCATCTGAAGCTACTGCTCGATGCCGGGCTGATCGGCCGCTACCAGGAAGGGTCCTGGGCCTTTTTCAGGCTGTCGGACACAGACAGCTCGCGCGATTTCGTTCAGCGGCTCGTCTCGGGCGTGCGCGAGGCCGATCCGCAGGTGGTGCGCGACCTGGAGCGGCTGGCCGCTGTCAAGCGCAAGCGGCAGGACCGGGCCGCGGAGTATTTTTCGGAGAACGCCGCCAGCTGGGATCGCATCCGCTCGCTGCATGTGCCGGATCGCGCGGTGGAAGCGGCACTGCTCAAGCTTGTCGGCAAACGGCCGTTCCAGTCGATGCTCGACCTCGGCACCGGCACGGGCAGGCTGCTGGAGATCTTCGCGCCGCTCTACCGGCGCGGCGTCGGCATCGACATGTCGCGCGAGATGCTGACCGTGGCGCGCGCCAATCTCGACAAAGCCGGCGTCGCCAATGCGCAGGTGCGCCAGGGCGACATCTTTTCGCCGCCGGTCGAGCGCAACGCCTTCGATCTCGTCACCATCCACCAGGTGCTGCACTATCTCGACGATCCGGCCCGCGCCATCGGCGAGGCCGCGAGGCTGCTGCGTCCGTCCGGCAGGCTGGTGATCGTCGATTTCGCGCCTCATAATCTGGAGTTCCTGCGCGACCAGCACGCGCATATGCGGCTCGGCTTTTCCGACCGGCAGATCGCCGACTGGTTCGAGGAGGCAGGGCTTGACCTCGAAGAGAGCCAGGAGTTCGAGCCGCGCGGCCAGGCCGAGGCGAGACTCACCGTCAAGCTCTGGTTGGGTCGCGATCGCCGCCTGCTGATCGCCGATCCGTCCAACGACACACTTCCAGCAAGGGAAACAGCCTGATGAACCAGTTCCGCTTTTCCCGCCGCCCCGACATTGGCGACAAGGTCCGGGTTTCGTTCGAGTTCTTCCCGCCCAAAACGGATGAGATGGAAGCAAGGCTCTGGGACACCGTCACAAGGCTCGAGCCGCTCAAGCCGCGCTTCGTCTCGGTGACCTACGGTGCCGGCGGCTCGACCCGAGAGCGCACGGCGCGCACCGTGAAGCGCATCCTCAATGAGACGACGCTGACCCCGGCGGCGCATATGACCTGCGTCGACGCGGCCCGCTATGAGGTCGACGCCGTCATCCAGGAATTCGCCGACTTTGGCGTCACCCGTTTCGTCGCCTTGCGCGGCGATCCGGCAGCAGGCGTGGGCACCGCCTATCGTCCGCATCCCGATGGTTATGCGAACGGCGCCGAACTGGTCGGGGCGCTGAAGAGCGTCGGCGATTTCGACATCTCGGTCTCGGCCTATCCGGAAAAGCATCCGGAAAGCCCGGACTTCGCCACCGACATCGACATGCTGAAGCGCAAGGTCGACAATGGCGCGACGCGGGCGATCACCCAGTTCTTCTTCGACAACGACCTCTACGAGCGCTATGTCGAGCGCGCGCGCCGCGCCGGCATCTACATCCCGATCGTGCCGGGTATCCTGCCGGTGCACAACTTCACCCAGGTCGCCAATTTTTCCTCCCGCTGCGGCGCGCTGGTGCCGGCCTGGCTGGCCGAGCGCTTCGAAGGGCTGGAGAACGATCCGCAAACGCATGCACTGGTGGCCTCAGCGGTCGCGGCGGAGCAGGTCCATGATCTGGTCGAGCGCGGCGTCGGCGATTTCCATTTCTACACGATGAACCGTGCCGATCTGGTCTTCGCCGTCTGCCACATGATCGGCATCCGCTCGCATGAGGCGGAAGCGGCCGGCTCGGCCGCGGCCTGATCAAACTCGCCGAAAAGTGTGCAGCGGTTTTGCGAAACGACATGCATCCAAAACAATGATTGAAACGGAAAAGGCCGGGCGGAACCCGGCCTTTTCGAATCGGTTGGACTCATCCTCGGTGTTGGTCTTCCCGGCTTCGGCGGGTCAGGGAAGAACGCCCATGATAAGGGCGCCGATGAATGCAAACGCAGCACAAATCATCAATGCGTTGATTGGCCTCGTCAGTCCCATGCCATAGCCTCCTCTTAAGAGCTATGGCCGGAATCTAGAGTCATTTGGGTCACAGGCAAGCGGAAAATGTGCTGCATTGCGACGTGATTGTGGAATTTGCGACCTCGAATTTGCCGTTAGCCATTGAAACTCTTCGGCAAAAACCGATCCAAGAGTTTGTGAATAAATTATGGCGAAGCCGTGGCATGGCACCGCTACCATCGGCCGAACAGGCGCCCGTCAATGGTGATCAGACCGACTCCGATCAGCGCCATGCCGCCCATTTCGAAGAGCTGCAGCCGCTCGCCCAGAAACAGGAATCCGAGCAGCACGGCACTTACCGGTACGATCAAAGTGACCAGCGAGGCGTTGGTGGCGCCGGCCGAGGCAACGAGGTTGAAATAGAGGATGTAGGCAAAGGCTGTGGAGAGCAGGGCCAGCCCGAGCACCGCGGCCCAGACCGGCGGCGAGACCGAAAACAGCCCGGCTGGGCCGTAGGCAATCAGCACGACAGGGATCATGATGATGGTCGATGCGGTCAGTTGCCCGGTGGCGATGACCGGCGAAGGCACCCCCTTGAAGCGGCGCGCGATCATCAGGGCAATCGCGTAGGACACCGAGGCGCCGATCAGCGCGAACTTGGCCCAGGCCGGCTCGCCGAGGCCAGCAGCCAAACCAGGACCGATCATGACAGCTGTTCCTGCAACGCCGAGCGAGATGCCGGCCAGCTTGTTCCAGGACAGTTTTTCATCAGCGGTGAGCGCATTGGCGAGGAGCAGCGTCCAAAATGGCGTCGTGGCATTGAGCACAGAGGCAATACCGGCGCCGAGCTCGGTCTGGCCGGCGAAGATCAGCGAAAACGGAATGACATTGTTGGCCAACGCCAGCAGGAAGAACAGGCCGGCGTGGGGAAAGGCGAGACGGAAGGACGGGCCGCGGATCGCCAGATAGAGCTGAAGCGCGGCCGCCGCGATGGCGACGCGAAACAGCACCAGCGCCAAAGGATGGATCTCCGCCACGGCAATACGGGCAAAGAAGAAGGAGCCGCCCCAGATCGCGCCGAGCAGCAGGAGCTGCGCCCAATCTCTGAGCGTCATCGGTCCGCGTGTCGGCGCGGCGCCAGCCGCCATCGTCATGTCGTCACCCCTCCCATGCCGATCGCTCCCTCAATCCGCCGAACCAGCTCCAACCGATATACGGTTCGGTGGCAAGGGCCACCCGAAACCTGCCCAATGGTTTAGCGTAGCGCAAAAGGGTGCGGCCGCTCGCAGGCGAAGGCGAGACACAGAACTGTTTTCTTTGGCGGCTAGCTAGGATTAATTGTGCGCGCCGAGATCAAGGATTCGTCCATGCAGCGATTCGAAAATGCCCGCGAGGCGGCACTGGCGCTTCGTCCGGACGATCCGGTCTATTGCTTCCGCCCGCAGGTGCTTAAGGCCGATGCTTTGCAATTCATGGGCATGTTCCCGGGCAAGACCGCCTATGCGGTCAAGACCAATGGCGAGCAGATCGTGCTGAAGACGCTGGTCGAGGCTGGCGTGAGCGCCTTCGACGTCGCCTCGCCCGGCGAGTTCGCCGCCGTGCGGGCCGTCTCGCCCGAGGCCGAAATGCTCTACATGCATCCGATCAAGGCGCAGTCGGACATCAAGCTGGCGCTGGAGAAATACGGCATCCGCGTGATTTCGCTCGATCATGAGGACGAGATCACCAAGCTGACGCGCGTGGTGCGTGCGCTAGACATCGATCCCGGCGCTCTCACCGTCTTCGTGCGCATCCAGACCAAAGGCCACGCGGCCTATGAGCTGTCGAAGAAATTCGGCGCCGGTCCCGCCAATGCGGTGGAGCTTGCCGAGCGGCTCAACCGTACCGGCTACAAGGTCGGGCTGTGCTTCCATGTCGGCAGCCAGATCGAGGACCCCGACACCTACGAGCGCGCGTTGGCCTCTGCCGACTGGGTGCGCAACCGGCTGACCTTCGACATTGCCGGGCTCGACGTGGGCGGCGGCTTTCCGGCCGAGTACGGCCACGATCCCAACCGCAAGCACATCGAGATGCCGTCGCTCGGCCAGCTCATGTCGCGGCTGGCCGGCGACCTCAAGGAATACCGGTTCGACGAGATGCCGCTGGTCGCCGAACCCGGCCGCGTGATCGTGGCGCGCTGCCTGTCGCTGATCGTGCGCGTGCTCTTGCGCAAGGGCAAAAGGCTCTACATCAATGACGGCATCTGGGCGTCGCTCTCGGATTCATGGACCGGCAAGATCACGCTGCCGGCGCGCTTCATTCCCGATCCGGCGATCCGCACGCGCAATGGCAGCGACAAGACGGTCGTGCCGTTCAAGGTCTGCGGCGCAACGTGCGATTCCGTCGACATATTGTCGAGGCCGTTCTGGCTGCCGGAAACGGTCGACACGGGCGACTGGATCGAGATCGGCCACATCGGCGCCTACTCGCTGTCGCTGAGGACGCGATTCAACGGGTTCTATCCCGACACGTTCGTGGAGGTGACGACGCCGTTCGACGAGGGCGACGCGCCGCAAGGTTTCGCGAGCTTGGAGACGATGGCGGATTGAGCTCCCCCTTCTCCCTTGTGGGAGAAGGACAGGGCGCTACAATTTCGCCAGCAATTCCGGCGTCGGCCAACCGTCCACGGCCATGCCCAGGCGCATCTGCTCCTTGCGGATCGCTTCGCGGGTATTCGTGCCGAGGATACCGTCGACCGTGCCGACATCGTAGCCCTTGGCCTCAAGCTTGGTCTGCAGGGCCTTCATCTGGTCACCGTTGAGGCCGGGCTCGGGCGTGCGCGGGTCGAATTGCGGCGCCCCGGCCAGACGGGTCGCCAGCACCGCAGCGGTGAGCGCGTAAGTGAAGGACTGGTTCCATTCCAGATAAACGTCGAAATTGTCGTAGGTCAGGAAGGCTGGACCCTTGCGACCCATGGGCAAGGCGAGCCCGGCCTTCAGGCCGTTGTCGACGAGCGGCGTGCCGTCCGGATTGGTCACGCCCCATTGGGCCCATTGCGACAGCGGCAGCTTGTTGGTGCGGCCGGTCTGGTCCCAAGGCATGTCGTCGGGAACGCGCACCTCCTCGACCCAGGGCTGGTCGCGCTTCCAGCCGCGCGACAGGATTTTGTCGGCCGTGGTCATGATGACGTCCGCCACGCTGTTCCGGAGATCGACCTTGCCGTCGCCGTCGCCGTCGACGCCGCGGGCGAGATAGTCGGTCGGCAGAATCTGCGTCTGGCCGATCTCGCCGGCCCAGGCGCCCTTGACATCGGCCGGCAGCACGCCGCGGTCGATCAAGGTCAGCAACGGCACCAATTCCGGCCGGAACAACTGAGGGCGGCGGCAGTCGTGCGCAAGGGTGACCAGCGCGTCCAGCGTGTGGAAATCGCCCTGCACGGCGCCGAAATCCGTCTCCAGTCCCCAGAACGCTGTGATGACGGCCGGCTGCACGCCGAATTCCTTGTCGGCGCGCGCGAAGACGTCGGCATATTTCTTGAGGTTGGCCGCGCCCTGCTTCAGGCGATAGGCCGAGATCATGCGGTTCGAGAATTGGGTGAAGGTCTGGGCGAACACCCCTTGAGCGCGGTCGCGCGCCAGCACCTTTTCATCGATCGCGGCATTTTCCAGCGCCTTCAGGCCAACGGCGCCGACGCCGGCTGCCTTGGCTTCCGCGGCCACGCCCTGTTTCCACGCTTCGAAATCGCCGCCGCATTCCTGCGCCGCCGCAGGCCAAGCGAAAGCGCCGACCAGCAGCGCCGCCAGGATTTCAACGCGCAATCGCATCGCTTCCCTTACGAGACCGGGGCATGATCACGGCCGGATGCGGACGCATCATGCGTAGATTTCAAAATTCAGGAGCGCCGTGCGGCACCCCGGTGGGGTGCGCCGCTCCGCATCGCCAGCGGTTGCAACTATCACCGCCCGCCATGTCGAAAGCAGGCAAGGGGGCCGATGTCAACGGGTGTTCTGCCGCAGCCACTTGTTCCAGGCGGCTTCCGAGCCGTTGAAAACATTGATGTCGGACTTGCCGGTCATGCCGGGCACGATGCCGGTTCCGGTGTACTGCCAAAAGGTGAAAGGATGGCTGCCATACTTCTGGCGCGGATGGCCGGCGACCGAGCGCAGCCAGTAAGGATAGCCGCGGAACGTCGCCAGGTTATTGTCATCGAAGAAGTCGAGCGACGTATAGATGATCGGCTTCTTGCCATAATGGCGCTCGACGATCTCGAGAAAGGTGGTCATCTCGCTGCGCACCGTCGCGGGATCGGGGCGCAGTCGGCAGGTCGGGGACTTCGGGTTCCATTCCATGTCGAGCACCGGCGGCATCGCCGACGGATCTTTCGGAACATTGGCGATGAACCAGCGCGCCTGGGTGGCGGCCGGGGTGCAGAAATAGAAGAAATGATAGGCCGCGCGCGGGAGTCCGACGGCCTTGGTGCGTGCCCAATGCTCGTTGAAATAATCGTCGAAGCGATCGCCGCCCTCGGTCGCCTTGATGAAGGCGAAGGAGATGCCGCTGGCCTTGGCCGTCGGCCAGTCGACAGAGGTCTGGTATTTTGAGACGTCGGTGCCGTGGATCGCATAATTCCACGGCGCGCCGCTGTCCCATTCATGCGGTTTGGAATCTTCGAAACGGGGCGCGCGCAGGGCGACCGTCTGCGATGACGGCGCCAGCGGCGATAGATCGTCCACGGTCGAGCAGGCGCTCAACAGCGTCAGCATCAGGATGGCCGCAAGACGGCGCATGATATCCCCCGAGCCGGGATCAGCCGGCCGCTGATGGGTCCTTCACTGATGGTGGTCGCTTCCGCAGGCCCCCTCCGGACGGTCGCCCCACAGGACCGCCCAGTCTCTCCGTTCATCGCCGAACATGGTTGATAATCCATTGACGGCGCTCGACATCGACCATGATTTTGGAGAAGCAATGGCGGCAAATCAATGACATAAAGCGAACCGGAAAACCCAAGGGCGGAAAGATGCGGGCTGTCGTGAAGTTCACCAAATGGCTGTTCGGCCTCATTGTGCTGGCGGTGATCGCGCTCTTCGCCTGGCTCTACTTTGCGCCGCCCGAACTGATCCGTGTCGGCTCGGGCTATGCGGCCAAGATCGTCTGCTCCAACGTGTTCATCGCCGGCCGCGACCCGAATGAAGTGCTGGCCGTCGACGTGCAGGCACCGGGCCATCCGCTGCTCAAGCTGATGAAGGTATCCGTCGACAAGGAAAGGGGCCTTGTTTCGGCGGGCCTGCTTTGGACGCTGGGCAAGAGCGTCGCCGTAGAGCGCCACGGGGTCGGCTGCGCGTCGGTTCCGGATGGCGACACCGGCAGGGCGCGGCAGACCTCCGTCCATATCGAGCCTTTGGCGGTGGCCTCGCAGGATGCGCTCTGGCCGGAGGGCGAAAGGGTGGACGCCCTGCAAAACCCCGCCGTCACGAAGATCGTCGACGATGCCGCGATGGTCGGGACAGGCATGCGCGCGGTCGTGGTGGTGAAGAACGGCCGCATCGTCGCGGAACGCTATGGCGAGGGTTTTTCGGCCAAGACGCCGCTGCTCGGCTGGTCGATGACCAAGACGGTGAATGCCGCGATCGTCGGCACGCTGGTCAAGGACGGCAAGATGGCGCTCGACAACAAGGGCCTGTTCTCGCCGTGGAAGGCCGACGGTCGGGCGGCGATCAGTCTTGCCGACATGATGGCGATGTCGAGCGGGCTGGAGTTCAACGAGGACTATGGCGACGTCGCCGACGTGACGCGCATGCTCTATCTCGAGCCGGACATGGCGGGCTTTGCCGAGACCAAGCCGCTCGGCGGCGAGGTGGGCAAGGCATTTTCCTATTCGAGCGGTACGGCCGTCATGCTGTCGCGGCTGTGGCAGGAGGCAATCGGCGACAAGGTGAAGGCGCTGAGCTGGCCGCGCACGGCGCTGTTTGAGCCGCTCGGTATGCACAGCGCGGTGCTCGAAACCGACGAGCGAGGCACTTTCGTCGGCTCGTCCTATCTCTACGCCACGGCGCACGACTGGGCCCGCTTCGGCCAGTTCCTGCTGCAGGGCGGTGTCTGGAACGGCGCGCAGATCCTGCCCGCCGGATTCGTCGACTGGATGCGGCAGCCGGCGCCGGCCTCGAAGGTCTACGGCAACGGCCAGGTGTGGATCGAGGGTCCGGGCGATGAGGAGAATCCGGGCGCGGGCGCTGCCGCCGGCCTGCCCAAGGACACCTACTGGATGGAAGGCCATGACGGCCAGACGGTGGCCATCATTCCGTCGGAGCAATTGGTGGTGGTACGGCTCGGGCTGACACCTGCCAAGCTCGGCTATCGGCCGCAGGCGATGGTGGCCGCGCTGGTGAAAGCTTTACACCAGTAAGGCTCTCTACATCCGAGCTCCGATGACGCCGAGCCAGGCATAGCCGCGATAAAGCGTTCTGAAACGGAAGGTTGCGCCGGTCCGTTTCGACTCCGAGTCAAGGACGTCGCGCAGCGAGGCGCGCGGCGTGACATGGAATTTCCGCAGCCAGCCGCGCAGCAAGGCCCGGAACCAGTTTGGCAGACCTTCCTGCTGGCCGAAATCGACGACATGCAGCGAGCCGCCGGGTGCGAGCGCGGCAAGCGCGGCCGACACGGTCTTCTCCCAGCCGGGGATCATCGACAACGAATAGGATATGAAGACACG